>JBOHKJ010000420.1:0-1563 GCA_050728975.1 Kiloniellales bacterium
GGAGTATGGCTGGGACAGCGGCTTTGAGGCCCTGGTCGCCCGCATCGCCGCCGAGTTCCTGGAGACCTTCGACCTCGCCCGCGAGCGCTGTTGGATCGCCGAGCGCGCCGGCGCGCGCCTCGGCTGCGTCTTTCTGGTTCGCAAGTCCAAGACGGTCGCCAAGCTGCGTCTCCTGCTGGTCGAGCCGGAGGCGCGCAGCCTCGGCCTCGGCCGGCGCCTGGTGGACGAATGCACGCGCTTTGCCCGCGAAGCCGGTTATCGGAAGATCACGCTCTGGACCAACGACCCGCTGAAGGCGGCCCGACACCTTTATCGGGCGGCCGGCTATCGTCTGGTCGAGGCAGAGCCGACCCGGGCCTTCGGCCAGGCCATGGTCAGCGAAACCTGGGAGCTGACGCTCTAGCGCCGGCGGAGCCGGCGAAGCGAAGGCTCGCGACGGAGCTGAAGGGGATGAGCGGCAAGTAATTCTAATCCCAACGCGCGAATCGCCCGGTGAGCGGGCGAGCGACCTAACGCGACATCTATCCCTACCGATCCTCCGCCCGCGCGGCCGGCTCGACGGTTACCAGCGCGACGCGGGCGCCGCGTGGCAGCGCGATCGAGAGTTCGCCGCGGCCGTTTAACTGCAGAGTTTCGTCGGTTCCAAGTTGGTGCGCCTCGGCAGCGGAGCCTGGGCGCGCGACCTGCAGCGTGCAGCTGCCCATGAGCACATGGATCAGGCCGACGCCCTCCAGTTTGACCGGCCGCGGCCGGTTACTCGGGCCGTCCAGGATCTCCAGCGTCGCATAGACCCGTCCGCGCACTGCCATCACGTTGAAGTCGCGCACCGGCCCGGCGCCGAGCCTGCCCTCGACCCGCTCGCCGCCGTCGAAGGCAAAGGGCAGGTTCGGCTCCAGGCGCTCGATCCGGCCGTCCTCGAAGGCGAGCTCCATGCCCGCGCCCGCGATCACCGCGATCTGGCGGTCCACGCCCGGGAACTCGGAGAAGGGGCCGGAAAGGGTCACCTCGGCGATCGAGACGCGCCACGACCAGCCGTCTGCGCCCAGCGCGTCGCTCTTGGCTCCCGGCGGAGCATCGCCGTCCGGCCCGGCGTCGAGATGCCCGCGGGCAATCTCGCTCGTCATGCCGCCGCCGTTCTTCCAGGCGGATCTGAGCCAAGCTCTCGGATCGATTCGCGTGAGCGTCAGCAAGGATTTGTCCCGACCGTTGCTACCGGTGCCTCAGCTTACCTGTTCGGCGGCAGCGGTAAAGCGCCGCCGCAAGGCTTTCGCTTGTGTAGGATACAACGAATAGCTACGCTATCTATGTGTCCTGGCCCAATCGACTCGGAACGCTCGCGACCCTGATTGCCGATCGTCTGGCGCAATCCTACGGCGATCTTTCGCCCGCGGCGAGCGCAGCGCTTTTGACCGTAGCGCAACGCGGGCCGATCACCACCGCCGAGCTGGCGGCGATCCTCGGCGTGGCACAGCCGACGGCGACCCGCGTCGTCGACACGCTCGCTGCGCAAGCGCTGCTGGAGCGGCGGCGCAAGCGCGGCCGCGTGACGCCGCTCGCCGTCAC
>JBOHKJ010000421.1:0-3625 GCA_050728975.1 Kiloniellales bacterium
GTTTCACTCGCCACCCTCTCCCCCCAAAATGGGCGGAGAGGGCTGGTAGGCCGTATCGCCCCGCTCCGATTTCGCTCTATGCTCGGCGGGCCGCCGTCGGGCGACCTCGGAGCGCAAGGGCCGGATAAAAAGCGGCGCGGGCGGCGTTTATGCCGTTGGGCACAACAGCGCAAGCAATGCGCGGGTGCGTCTACCGGCGGCCTCCTCCGAGGCTGCCGAACGGACAAGAGGGAGGACAGAAACGATGATCAGGGATCTTCCGTTGGGCGTGGCGCTCGCCGCCGCGCTCGCCCTTTCGCCGCTGGCCGTGGCGCCGGCGGCCCAGGCGGCCGACCTCACGGTGACCTCGGACAAGGCCGTCGCCGGCTTCCCCTTCCCCGAGACAGTCGGTTGCGACGCCGCCGCCAAGGAGCTCTATGTCGGCGAGTTCGTCTCGGCCTTGAAGCCGACCGAGAAGGACGGCCAGGGCCGGATCAAGAAAACCTCGCTCTCCGGCGAGGTGCTGGAGGAGACCTTCCTGCCGGCGGACGCCGGACCGCTGCACAAGCCCAAGGGCATCTGGGTCGCGGGCAACCGGCTGTGGGTCGCCGATATCGACACGGTCTGGGTCTACGACCTCGAGAGCAAGAAGGGCCGCTCGCTGCCGCTGCCCGGCGCGCAGTTCGCCAACGACACCACAATCATCGGCGACAAGCTGTTCGTCAGCGACAACCAAGGCGACCAGGTCTTCATGGTGGAGCCGGCGGACTTCCTGGAGGCGAGCGAGGAGCCCAAGGTGACGATCGTCGTCTCGGGCAAGTCGGTCAATCCGAACGGCATCTATCCGGCGCTCGACGGCAGCCTGCTGATGGGCGGCTTCGTCTCAGATACGGAGCCGCGCGCAATCTACTCGGTCGGCACCGACGGCGAGCCCAAGGCGCTGACCAAGGCGCTCGGGCGCATCGACGGGCTCTATCAGCTGACGGACGGCTCGCTGCTGGCGACCGACTGGGACAGCGGCGCGCTGATCCACTGGAGCGCGGAGAAGGGCGTGGCGACGCTGGCCGAGGGCTTCAAGGGCCCGGCCGACCTCTGCGTCATCGAGGAGGGCAATAAGCTGACGGTCGCGGTGCCCGACCTGGTGACCAGCGAGCTGCGGCTCATCGAGCTCCAGCAGTAGCGGCGAGGCGGCAAAGCGAAGCGCGTCCGACTCACGAGCGGCTTGGCGCGGCGCGCCCAAACGGTAAAGCTGGCGGTTTCGATCGGGGGCCCCGAACCGCCATGGCCGAGTCGCGCCTGAAGAAAGCCATCGAGCGCCTCTATACCGGCCGCAGCCGCGAGGCGGCGCGCTTCCGCTACGGCCTGATAGCCTTCGACCTCTTCACCATCGTCTTCTTCATCGTCACCACCCCGCGGGAGCCGACGCCGGCGATCCTGGCCGCCGATGTCGTGCTCGGGCTGGCGATCCTCGCCGATTTCCTGGCCCGCCTGTGGATCGCGCCGAACAAGCCGCGCATGCTGCTGCAGATCCATACGATCGCCGACATGCTGGTGATTCTCTCGCTGCTGCTGGCGCCGTTCGTCACCCGAAACTTCGCCTTCCTGCGGGTACTGCGCGCGCTGCGGCTACTGCATTCCTATCACGTGCTGCGCGACCTCAGGAAAGAGACGCCGTTCTTTCGCCGCAACGAGGACGTGATCGTCAGCTCGGTCAATCTCGGCGTGTTCATCTTCCTGGTGACCGCGCTGGTGTTCGTGCTGCAGTTCGGCCGCAATCCCGACCTGGACAGCTACATCGCCGCGCTCTACTTCACGGTGTCGACGCTGACCACAACGGGTTTCGGCGATATCGTGCTCACCGGACCCTTGGGGCGGCTGCTCTCGGTCGTGATCATGGTCGTCGGCGTCGCGCTGTTCCTGCGACTCGCCCAAGCCATCTTCCGGCCGCAGAAGGTGAATTTCACCTGCCCCGACTGCGGCCTCTCGCGCCACGAGCTGGACGCGGTTCACTGCAAGGCCTGCGGCAGAATGTTGAAGATAGTGGACGAAGGCGCGGAGTGATCGCCCTTGTAAGCCGATGAGGAGGCGGGCGAGGATGAGCGCGCGATGAAGCCCTTTGTCGACCCGAGCGTCGTCGATCCGGCGCCCTTCGAGAAGCTCGGCGCCTTCTACCTCGGGCGCCTCTACGACGGCGCGGCCGGCAAGCCGTCCGATGCGCCGCTGCTCTACGATTCCAAGGATCTCACCACCCACGCGGTCTGCGTCGGCATGACCGGCAGCGGCAAGACCGGCCTCTGCCTCTCGCTGCTGGAAGAGGCGACGATCGACGGCCTCCCGGCCATCGCCATCGACCCCAAGGGCGACATCGGCAACCTGCTGCTCAACTTCCCGGCCCTGGAGCCCGCCGACTTCGAGCCCTGGATCGACCCCGGCGAGGCGGCCCGCAAGGGCCGCAGCCCGGCCGAGCAGGCCGAGAGCGTCGCCCAGCTGTGGCGCAAGGGCCTTGCCGACTGGGGCGAGGACGGGCGGCGCGTCGCCCGGCTGCGCGAGGCGGCCGAGGTGCGGATCTACACCCCCGGCAGCAGCGCCGGGCTGCCGGTCTCGGTGCTGAGCTCCTTTGCCGCACCGGCCGACGCGTTGCGGGCCGACGCCGAGGCGTTCAACGACCGCGTCAGCGCCGCGGTCTCCGGCCTGCTGTCGCTGATCGGCGTCGAGGCCGACCCGCTGCGGAGCCGCGAGCACATCCTGCTCGCCAGCATCCTGTCGCATCACTGGAAGGAAGGGCGCGACCTCGACGTCGGACGGCTGATCCGCGAGGTGCAGAAGCCGCCGTTCGACAAGGTGGGCGTGCTGGACCTCGAGTCGGTCTATCCGGCCAAGGAGCGCTTCGAGCTCTCGACGATGCTGAACGGTCTCCTCGCCTCGCCGGGTTTCGCCGCCTGGATGGAGGGCGCGCCGCTCGACATCGGCCGGATGCTGTGGGACGAGCAGGGCAAGCCGCGGATCGCGATCTTCTCCATCGCGCATCTTTCCGATCCCGAGCGGATGTTCTTCGTGACGCTGCTGCTGACCGAGATCCTCGGCTGGGTGCGCGCGCAAAGCGGCACCACCAGCCTGCGTGCCCTGCTCTACATGGACGAAGTCTTCGGCTACCTGCCGCCGGTCGCCAATCCGCCCTCCAAGCTGCCGCTGCTCACCCTGCTGAAGCAGGCCCGCGCCTTCGGCCTCGGCGTGGTGCTGGCGACCCAGAACCCGGTCGACCTGGACTACAAGGGGCTCTCCAACACCGGGACGTGGCTCATCGGCCGCCTGCAGACCGAGCGCGACAAGCTGCGGGTGCTCGACGGGCTGGAAGGCGCCGCGGCCAGCGCCGGCGCGACGTTCGACCGCGCCGCGCTCGACCGCGTGCTGTCGGGCCTCTCGAGCCGAGTGTTCCTGATGAACAACGTGCACGAGGACGCTCCGGTGCTGTTCCATACGCGCTGGGCGCTCTCCTACCTGCGCGGGCCGCTGACGCGCGAGGAGATCCGACTGCTGACGGCAGAGCGCGCCGAGCCGAGCGCCAAGAGCGCGGCGCCCGCGGAGAAGGCGGCGAGCACAGCCGCCGCAGCGGCGTCGAAACCGGCCGCACCGGAGAGCGTGGCGG
>JBOHKJ010000422.1:0-1649 GCA_050728975.1 Kiloniellales bacterium
TGCTGATCGAGGCCGGCGGCGAGGCCGCGGATTTCATGGACATCCGGCCGATGGCGAGCCGCGGCGAGATCGCCGCCGCCTATCGCCTGCTGAGCGACAACCCGCGCGTCAAGGCGATCCTGGTCAATGTCTACGGCGGCGGCATCCTGCGCTGCGACACCATTGCCGAGGGTGTCGCGCTGGCGGTGCGCGAAGGCGGCCGGCAACTGCCGCTGATCGTGCGCGCGGCGGGCACCAACGCCGACCTGGCGCGCCAGGTCCTGACGAGCCAGGGCGCCAAGGCGAGCTTTTCCGACGACATGGCCGAGGCGGCGCGCATGGCCGTCGCCGCCGCCCGCGCGGCGGCCTGAAGCCGGCGCGCCGAGGAGAGTCCCGATGGCGGTGCTGATCGACGCCGATACCAAAGTCGTCTGCCAGGGCATCACCGGGCGCCAGGCCACTTTTCACTGCGAGCAGGCGATCTCCTACGGCACCCGTCTCGTCGCCGGCGTCACGCCCGGCAAGGGCGGCAAGCGCCATCTCGGCCTGCCGGTGTTCGAAAAGGTCGCCGAAGCGGTCAAAGAAACCGGCGCCACCGCGAGCCTGGTCTTCGTGCCGCCGCGCAACGCCGCGGCCGCGATGATCGAGGCGATCGAGGCCGACGTGCCGCTGGTGGTCTGCGTCACCGAGCGCATTCCCGTGCTCGATATGGTGCGGGTCAAGGAGCGCCTTGCCGACAGCAGGACGCGGCTGATCGGCCCGAACTCGGCGGGGATCATCGCACCGGGGCAGGCCAAGATCGGCGTCATGCCGGCGCACCTCCACGTGCCGGGCAAGATCGGCCTGGTCTCGCGCTCGGCTTCGCTCGCCTACGAGGCGGCCGAGCAGCTGACCCGCTGGCGGCTCGGGCAATCCACCGCCATCGGCATCGGCGGCGATCCGGTGACCGGGCTCGGCTTCGTCGAATGCATCGAGCTGTTCCTTGCCGATCCCCAGACCGAAGGGATCGTGATGCTGGGCGAGATCGGCGGCGACGCCGAGGAAGAGGCAGCGGCCTTCATAGCCAAGGCCAAGCCGCGCAAGCCGATCGTGGCCTATGTCGCCGGCCTCAATGCGCCCACCGGCCAGCGCATGGGCCACGCCGGTACAATCACCCTCTTCGGTTCCGGCGACGCGGCGGCTAAGATCGCCGCCCTCGAGGCCGCCGGCGCGATCGTCGCCGCCAATGCGGCGGTCATCGGCCGCACCATGCGCCAGGCGCTGGTCGGGCCCGCCGGCTAGGTCGCACGGGAGCGAAAGCGCGCCGGCCCGGCGCTTGCCACGGCGGCGCGACGGCGGCACAAGAACAAGCATCGCGGCGACAGGCGCGAGAACGCGAGCACGGTTAAGACTGAGGAGCAGATGGCGGAAGGGCAGCGCAGCGTCGAGGCTACCAAGCGGTCGATCCATCCCGGCGCCGGGCGACGCAAGGCACCTTTCTTTCCGAAGGGACGCCGGCTCGAGCCCGAGGCCCGCGAAGAGGTGCGCGCGCTTCTGGGCGAGCGGCCGCGCGGCCGCGACCTGCTGATCGAGCATCTGCATCTGATCCAGGACCGCTACGGTCATCTGGCGGCGGGCCACCTCCAGGCGCTGGCCGAAGAGATGAGGCTGCCGATGGCGGAGGTCTACGA
>JBOHKJ010000423.1:0-4678 GCA_050728975.1 Kiloniellales bacterium
GCTGTGGTCGCTCGCCGGGCCGCTGGAGAACGCGATCGACGACCTGGACGATGCCAGCGCGTGGCTGATCGAGCGCGGCAAGGAGACCTTCGAGCTGGCCGCGGCCGGCGCCACGCCCTATCTGCGCCTGTGCGGCACGGTCATCGGCGGCTGGCTGCTGGCCAAGTCCGCGCTGGCGGCGGAGCGGCGGAGCGCGGAGAACGGCAGCGGCGACCCGCACCTGGCGGCCAAGGCGGCGACCGCCGCCTTCTATATCGACAACATCCTGCCGCAAGCTTCCGGCCTGGCGCGCGCGGCGACCAGCGGCAGCGATGCTTTGCTCGCGATGGACGCGGACGCGCTTTAGCGCGCGAGAGCCCTTGCGGCAGCGCAATGCCGCTTCACGTCGCGGGACCGTTCAGGAGCGCACGGACAGTGGCTAGAAGGTCCTCGCTGCCGATCGGCTTGGTCAGGGTCGTGTCGGCACCGAACGCCTTGGCGGCCCGCAGGTAGTCATAGGCCCCCGCCGCACCGCCGGAGATGGCGACGACCTTGATGTCGGGCCAAGCATTGCGGATCTCACGGATGGTTTCGATGCCTTCTTTTCCCGGCATCAGAATATCGCAGATCACCAGCGCGACATGGCCGCCGCCGAGCAGCTCCAGCCCTTCGTCGCCGTTGGCCGCGCCCACTGCGCGATAGCCGCCGCGAGCGAGAATGTCCTTCAAGGTGTCACGAAGCAGGTCGTCGTCGTCGATGACGAGTATCGTCGCAGAGGTCCCGACTTGCTGCATCTGCACCGCACCCCAGAGCCAGCCCTAACCCGTCACCGCTTCGGCCGGGTGGAAGCCACGCTGCTTGCCAAACTCGGGCCTACGCCCAATACGACACTACGCGCCAGCATGCAATGCCTGCTAGAGCGGATCGCGAGCGAGCGGTACCGGATCGCGGCTCCAATCGATCGCGTTGTCTCAGCCGTCCAGCGCCTGGCGCAGCGAGCGCGCCAAGTCGGCCTTGAGGAACGGTTTCCTGAGCAGAATCACTCCCGGGCTCAGGCGGCCGTCGTTGACGATCTCGTCGTCGCTGTAGCCGGACATGAAGACGATCTTGAGACCGGGCCGCAGCCGGATCGCCTCGTCTGCGACCGTCCGGCCGCTCATCCCGCCCGGCAGCATCAAATCGGTCAACAGGAGGTCGAAGGGACTGCCGGATTCGAGCATCCGCAGCGCTGCCGCACCCTCGGCCACGGCCCGCGCCGGGTAGCCGAGATCCGCCAGCATCGAGACCGTCAGCGCGCGCACCTCCGGCTCGTCCTCGACCACCAGGATCGCTTCGCCGCGTGCCGCGCCGACCGCCGGCGGCACATCGCGGGCCGGCGCCGGCCGCCGCGTGCTTTCGGCCCGCGGCAGGTAGAGCCGAAACACCGCTCCCTTGCCTTCCTCGCTATCGACTTCGACGTGGCCGCGCGACTGCCTGACAAAGCCATAAACCATCGACAGACCGAGCCCCGATCCGGCCCCCGACCCCTTGGTGGAAAAGAAAGGCTCGAAGATGCGGCGCTGCAACTCGCGCGGAATTCCCACGCCGCTGTCGCGTACCGAGAAGAGCACGTAGGGTCCAGGCGTCACCATCGCGTTGGCGGCCGCAAAGTCGTCGTCGAGGCGAGCGTTGCTTGCCGTGAAGGCGAGGAGGCCGCCGTTCGGCATGGCATCTCGGGCGTTGATCGCAAGGTTGAGGATAGCGCTTTCCATCTGCGTGGGATCGACTTCGCAGAGCCAGAGGTCCCTGTCGAACAGCGTCTCGACCTCGATCCCCGTCCCCAGCGAACGCTCCAGCAAATGGGCCATGCCCGCCACGAGCTCGCGGATATCGATCGGCTGGGGCTGCAGCGGCTGGCGCCGCGAAAAGGCGAGGATCTGCTGGATCAGCCTGGCGCCGCGCGCGCAAGCCTCGAGCCCGCGCCGGGCGAAATCGTCGACCTCGGGATTGCTGCCCGCCGCATCCTGGACCAGCTCCAGATTGCCGGATACGATCGAGAGCAGGTTGTTGAAGTCGTGGGCGATGCCGCCGGTCAATTGGCCCACCGCTTCCATGCGCTGTGCCTGGCGCAACCGCTCCTCGGTCGCACGCTGCTCGGTGACGTCGATGGATACCGTCAGCACGTACTTCACCTCGCCGCGGCTGTCCTCGATCGGCACCCTGGTCCCGTACCAGATCTCCTTTCGGCCGTCCTTGCGCTCGAAAAGACGGTCGGCAAAACGCGGCCCGACACCGGTGCGGAGCACTTCCAACGCGTCCGCTACTTCACTCGACGCCTGGTAGATCGTGTCGTCGATCTGTTGGCTCCACCCAGTCCTCCGTTCCATGAGCTTCTGTTCGCTCATGTCGAAGACGCTGGAGAGCATGCGATTGACCAGCACCATGCGGCCGTCGCGATCCTTGACGTTGATCGCCACCGGCACCGCGTCGATGACAGCTCGGAGGATGTTCCGATTCTCGCGCAGCTCGTCGACGGTAAGTTTCTCGTCGCTGATGTCGTCGTCATAGCCGCAAAGCCCGAGCAGCTCGCCCTCGTCGCTCAGAATAGGCGCCACTGTCCGCAGGTAGGCGCGGACTTCCTCGACATGCTTGGCTCGATATGCACCTTGCACCGGCACCTTGTGCTCGATCGCGGTGCGATCCAGATCCGCGACCTGCTCCAGCACCGTCGAGGGAAGGACGTCGCTCGGCCGCCGGCCTTCGATGCCTTCCGGGTCCGCGCCCCAGCCCAGCAGCAGATCGCGAAACTTTCCGTTCGCAAACCTGTAGCAGCCTCGGCGGTCGAGCAGGAAAGCCCCGAGGGGCGCACTCTCGATCAGCGCCTGGAGCCACTCCTCGGGCGCGGCGCGCGCGCCGGAGGGGTCCAGGCCGGCAAGCTTCCGCCACGGGAATTGGCTGTCTCGGCTGCCAGGCATCGCGTCTCGACTCCGTTGCGGCGGCGAGACCGCACCGATCCGGTGCGACCTCTCGGGTAAAAAGGACTGTAGCCCGGGATGTCCGCTGCGGGGGCAGTTTTCGAGGACCGACGGGCGCCGCCGCCCCGGCTTGATCTCCGCGCAGGGCACCGTCACCATCGCCGCGCCAGGCGCCCGGAACGAGGCGCCGGTCCACAGCAGGGGGGCGCATAGAGAATGAGCCAAAGCAAGCAACTCCTGGCGATCGACCAGGGCACGACCAGCAGCCGCGCGCTGCTGTTCGACCAGGCCGGCGCGATCCGCGCCACGGCGCAGAAGGAGCTGCCGCAGCACTTCCCCCAGCCGGGCTGGGTCGAGCACGACGCCGAGGACATCTGGCGCGACACGCTGGCGGTAGCGAAAGGCGCGCTCGACAAGGCGACGGCGAGCGTCGAGGCGATCGGCATCACCAACCAGCGCGAGACCACGGTGATCTGGGACCGCGAGAGCGGCAAGCCGATCCACCGCGCGCTGGTGTGGCAGGACCGGCGCACCGCCGACTGGTGCGACGCGCAGCGCAAGGCCGGCCACGAGGCCCTGGCGACGAGGAAGACCGGGCTGCTGCTCGATCCCTATTTCTCGGCGAGCAAGATCGCCTGGCTGCTCGACAACGTCGCGGGCGCGAGGCGCAAGGCCGAGAAGGGCGAGCTCGCCTTCGGGACCATCGACAGCTTCCTGATCTGGCGCCTGACCGAGGGCAAGGTCCACGCGACCGACGCCACCAACGCCTCACGCTCGCTGCTGTTCGACATCGAGAGGCAGCGCTGGGACGAGGAGCTGCTGAAGCTGTTCGAGATTCCGGCGGCGCTGCTGCCGGAGGTGAAGGACTGCGCCGACGACTACGGCGCGACGCCCAAGGCGCTGCTCGGCCGGGCGCTGCCGATCCGCGGGGTGGCCGGCGACCAGCAGGCGGCGACCGTCGGCCAGGCCTGCTTCGAGCCCGGCATGACCAAGTCGACCTACGGCACCGGCTGCTTCGCGCTGATCAACACCGGCGCGACGGCGGTGCCGTCCAAGAACAGGCTGCTCACCACCGTCGCCTACCGGCTCGACGGCAAGACGACTTACGCGCTGGAGGGCAGCATCTTCGTCGCCGGTGCCGCGGTGCAGTGGCTGCGCGACGGCCTCAAGATCGTGAAGTCGGCGCCCGAGACCGAGGCGCTCGCCAGGGCCGCCGACCCCAGGCAGGCGGTTTACCTGGTGCCGGCGTTCACCGGGCTGGGCGCGCCCTACTGGGACGCCCACGCGCGCGGCGCGATCCTGGGGCTGACCCGCGCCAGCGGCCCGGCCGAGATCGCGCGCGCGGCGCTGGAGGCGGTCTGCTTCCAGACCCGCGACCTGTTGGCGGCGATGGAGCGCGACGGCGCGGAGAAGCTGGCAGCGCTGCGCGTCGACGGCGGCATGGTGGCCAACGACTGGCTGCTGCAGACGCTCGCCGACACGCTCGGCGTCGCGGTCGAGCGCCCGGCGGTCACCGAGACCACCGCGCTGGGGGCGGCCACCCTCGCCGGTCTCGGCTGCGGGCTCTACGGCGGGCTCGGCGAGGTGGCGAAGCAGTGGCGGGTCGAGAAGCGCTTCGAGCCGAAGCTCGACGCCGCGACACGCGACGCGCGCTACGCCGGCTGGCAGGACGCGGTGAAGCGGGTCCTGACGGAGAGCTAAGCGGTCGCGGCGAGCGGCGCGGCGGCGAGGTCGGCGCGCTCTTC
>JBOHKJ010000424.1:0-12035 GCA_050728975.1 Kiloniellales bacterium
GGTAGAAGCCGACACCGGCGCCGCCATCGAGCGCCACGTTGGCGCCGATGTTGAGCGAGCCCTCTCGGATGATGTAGTCGCCCGACTCGAGCGTGGCGGTGCCGCTGCCGGTCCAGGTGATGCCGCCGCAATAGACCCCGGGCTGGATGGTCGCACTGTCGTTGAAGGTGGCGTTCGTGAAGTCGCAGTCCGCGTCGGTGAAGTCGTCGGGATAGGGATCGTTGTTCTCGTAGGGATCGTCGATCGGCTCCTGTCCGGTTTCCGGCGCCGGCGATAGCGAAACCGGGCCCTCGGTGCAGTAGCCACCGGCGACGTAGATACCGCCGCTCCCGTCCGCTTCGACGACGGTCACGGTCGGTGTGCCGTGCGCGTGGAGCGCGCAGGGGTCATCCGAATTGATCTGAATGTCGCAGCCGACTGCCGAAACCTCGGCAGTGCCGAAGATGTAAAAGGCCTCCGGGTCGGTCGTGTTGAGGGCGGTGATGCAGCCGGTCGGAAAGACATCGGGCCCGATGCCTACCGTAGCGATAGCGGCAGCGCCTAGATTGTATCCTGTATAGCCGAAAATCTGACCGAGGAAGACCGGTGCGGCGTTGCCGCTCGCGGCTTGCTGACGGGTCGTGGTCTGCACCGCGTTCAGCGGCTCGAGGGCGGGCGTGAAGGTGCGGGTAGCCGGATCCCAGTTTCCGGCCACCACGTCGGTATTTGCCAGCACGGTTCCATAGCCGGCGGACGGCATATTCTTCTCGGCATATTCCTGCGCCTTCGTCACCATCGCGACCTCGTCCGGCAGCTGCGATACCCCGGCCAGCGAACTGGCGTCCGCGGCCGCCTGGAGCCGGTTCTGAACGAAGTAGTTGTGCCCCATGTCCAGCGAAAGCGCCGCAAAGCCGAGGACGACCGCGAGAACGATCGCCGCCAACGGCGCGATCGCGCCACGCCGGTCCAACCAGAACTCGAGCATCAGCCGTCTCTCCATATGCCGTCCTCCAAGGTGGGCGGAGCCGTTTCGCCGGCCGGCCGTCAGCTCTCGCGCCGCATGGTCGCCTGAGCCATCAAGGTCCCGGGCCAGTTGATCGGGAAGTTGACCAGCACTGCATCCGCCGCTGGCACTGTGATCTGGACCGAGACGTCACCGTTGCTGACGCCGGCGGCCGGCTCGGTCGCCAAGACGGTAAAGGTCAGACCCCAGTTCGCGAGATAATTCGCGGCATAGGCTTCGGCTTCCGAAGCATTCATCTCTGCCACCGCCATGCGTCGGGTCGTTTCCCGAGCGGCGTTGGCCATATTGTTGTGAAGAAACAGGACGGCTCCGAACTGAATGATTCCGAACAGAACGATCAGGAAGATCGGCACCACGATGGCGAATTCGACTGCGGCGGAGCCGCTGCGGCCGCGGACCTGCCAGTCCTTCCGCCAGTCTTTCCACTTAATCATGAGACGACCTGTGCCTCCCGATTGCCCGTTGAAACCGATCGATTCGACCTCTTGGTTGTCGTTCCGGGGGCCACACCCCAGGCGTCTCTCGGCGGTCATATGAACAGCCCCAGGTGCGGCAATTGGCGCCCAAGCCAGATGGCTCCGGCGGCGATCCCTATGCCGTAAGGAATCTGCTCTCCAGGCAGCAGGACCTTCGGGAGCGTCACGGTTGCGACGACGGTCTGCGCCACGAGAATCGACACGATGACCCGCCGCACCACCACAAGTGCCAGCGCCAGGGCGCCGCCGGCGAGCGCAGTCAAGACGATCAACGCGGCCAGGGAGTCGGTACCGGCCCACAGCCCTGCGGCGGCAAGCAGCTTGAGATCGCCGCCGCCAAAAAACCGAAAGCGGTAGAGGATCATTCCGCCCAGCAGGACGATCGCCATACCGGCCAGTTGCGACAGCCAGTCCAGGGGGACGGGTAGGGTCAAGCCGACTACAATGAAGAGCGCGACCAGCGCCATAGAGATCCAGTTGGGGATCGTGAATTTCCAGACGTCGAAGAATGCCGCCGCGCAGAACAGCGCGACGTAAGTCCAGAAGGCCAGTTTCAGCAGTAGGAACATGCCCATGGTTCAGGCTCCTGGCGTTGCGACTGGCGCCCTCAGGTCTCACCGGCGACCGCAGCCGCTTTGATCAACCTCAAGTTCTTCAGGTATTCGAGGTTCTTGTTGGCGACCCGATTGAATGTCGGATCGGCCTCCATGGAGCGCAGGAGGTACGACTCGGCCGCGTCGAAATCGCCCCGCAACAGGGCGACAAATCCGATATTGTTGAAGGCTCCCCCAATCTCGGCCTGTGGCACGCCAAACAGCGCCTGTTGATATTGTCCGGTCCAGGCCAGCGCCAGCCGCAGATTCTCGCGTGCCGGCGTCAAGTCCGGGTCGAAGCGCAGCGCAACGGTAAAATCGCTGATCGCCGAATCGAAGCGATGCTGCAGCAGGTTGGAGAAACCGCGGTTGTTATAGAGAATTGCCGAGTCCGGCTTGACGGCCAAGGCCTTGTCGTAGCTTCGGCCGGCGTCTGCCCATGCGCGATTCCTATCGTGATAGGAGCCGAGCGCGTTCCAGGCCCGCCACAGATTGGGGTCGAGAGCCACGGCCTGCTCCAGCGTTTTGACAGCCTCATCATCCCGGCTCTGTAGCAGAAGTGCGATTCCGATACCTTGATGCGCCCGGCCAGCGACCTCGGCGCGATCGGTCAGCGCCTCGAATCCTCTGATCGCGGCCTCGAGGCCGTTGTGGGCGAGGTGGATCTCGGCAAGGGCGAGCTGGGCGCGCGCGTTGTCCGGCTCGGCAAGAAGCACGCGCTCCAATACCAGGCGCGCATCGTCGTAGCGCCCTTGGTCGATGGCCCGCTCCGCCGTCGCCAGGGTCTCGGACGACACAAGGAGCGGTGGCGCGCTCTTGGTCTCCTCGACGACGTCGGTGGTGGCGCAGCCGGCGGCCCCCAGCGCCAGCGCGAGGGCAAAAGCGAGCCGGCCAGGCCGGGAAATGGCCGGTTGCGTATCGCCGGAACGGATCGGATCAGATGGAGGGGTCATGGGTGACTTGCCTTTCCGCGACAAGGAGTTTGCGGTCGAAATCCAGGAGATCGCCGCCCAGCTCGAGGCGGACGTCGGACGCCTGATCGCTCGCCGGCCGCACCGCGATCGCGATGGGCAGCGTCTTGGCGACGGCTTCAGCGAGCGCCTGGTGGCCGGCACGGTAGGTGATGGTCGTCGTCATGTGGCTGAAATGATCGGCGTTCGACAGCCAGGAGACCGAGAGCCCCAGATCTTTCAGGTGCAAACGCATCCGTGCCGCCATGGCCCGGCGCCCGGCGCCGTTGGACACCTCGAGGGTGCCCTGCGGCAAGAGAAGCGTATTCTGGGGTGTGTGCATCTTGATTTGATGGTCGGGTGAAGTCGGAGCCGTGGCCTTGGTGACGACCTGGATCGTCGCCGGCCTGCGTGCTGGCGGCGTCGGAGAGGCCGGCTGGGTTATTGCCGGGGCGGGCGAGAGAAGGGCTGCGATCGACGTGACGGAAACCCCGACCGTCGACACACGCGGCATCTCGCGCGCCGCGAAGGGCGTGAAGGCGACCGGTACCAATTCGGCCGCGTCATCGCCGGACAGCGCCTGCTCGGCCGCGCTCGGCTGCTCGCCGACTTGAAGTTCTTGCACCTGCGCGCTGGTGCGTACGATGCGGGGCTCTTTCCACGCGATCACACCTGGGCCCAGCTGCAACACCGTCTCCAGGGCCGCCTCGGGGGCTGGCGCGATGTCGGCGGTCTTCGACGAGGCGGCGACTGCGGTCGGTTCGGGCCTGGCAGCTTCGAGAGCGCCGTCGGCCAAGTCGAGATTGCTTGCAACGATCTGATTGGCCGTGTCGCTGCGCGCAGCGTCGGTGAGGAACACGCGCGCGAGATCGTGCTTGCCCTGAAGGATCAGGGAGTAACCCAGGTTGTTCAGCGTCTGGGTCGATCCGGGATCGGCAGCCAGGGCGCGGCGATAGAGGCGCTCGGAGAGGGCGAAGCGGCCGAGCTGATCGTAGGTTGCCGCGAGACCGTTGAGGGCCTCGACGGACTGGGGCGCCTCTGCGATCGCCCTTTGAAAATGCTTGACTGCCAAGCCATAGCGCTGAGCCTCGAAGTCCGACCTTGCGAGCTCGTAAGCGCCCGGTCCATCGCTGACGGCCATGTCGTTGTTGCCGAATACCGGCCGCATCTCTGGCGCCAGGGCTCCGCAGCCGGCGAGAACGAGCGGTCCCAGGAGTGCCACGGTTGAAGCGAAGATCTTGGCGGGTGTCGTCATCTTTTCCTCTCCCCCTCGCAGTCAGCCGCCGGTCAGTGCGGGAATGACTTTCCTGATGATCTGGATTATGCCCGGCAGGAGGACCACGGTGATCATGCAGGGCAGGATGAAGAGCACCAGCGGGATGGTGAGCTTGACCGGCAACTTATGCGCCTTCTCCTCGGCCCTCATCGTGCGCTTGTTGCGCATCTCGTCGGCATGAACGCGGAGCGTCTGTGCGATGCTGGTGCCCAGCGCGTCGGACTGGACCAGCAAGGTGACGAAGGAATTGATCTCGTCGAGACCGATGCGGCTTGCCATGTTTCGCAGCGCGTCGGCGCGGCTCTTGCCGGCGCGCAGCTCCAAGGAAACGAGGGCGAACTGGGTGGCAAGCGCCGGATGGGCGCGCGTCATTTCGGCCCCGACCCGGTTGAAGGCTGCGTCGATTCCAAGACCGGCCTCCACGCAGACCACCAGCATGTCGAGGGCGTCCGGGAATCCCTCCGCAATGGCGCGCTGGCGGCTGGAGATGCGATGCGACACCCACAAAGCCGGCAGGTAAAGCCCGGCCAGGCTAAAGCCGAGCGCGGTGAACATGATCGCCTGGGTCGTCATGCTGCGCGAAAAGAAGGGCGCGAACAGCAGGAAGCCGAGCGGCAGGCCGACGGTCAGGAAGAGGCGGATGCCATAGTAGGTGCGCACCGTACTGGGACCCATGAACCCGGCTTGCATCAGCCGCTTCTCGACGGCCGAGCGGTTGGCCTCGTCGATCAGCGGCACGCGCTTCTCGACCGCCGAAACCAGGTGGTTCCAAAATCCCTCGGTGGTGTCGTAGCGCAGACGTGGGGTGCCGGAACCGCGGCCGAGCGACACGGTGTCGCCCGCCAGGCGGCGCGCCACCGGATTGCGGCTGCTGACCATGATTGCTAGTGCCAGCACGGCGAGGAACACGGCAACGAACAGCACGACGAAAAAGGCGTCGCTGGGGTTGTTCGCCAGCCAGTAGGATGCCGAGGCGTAGAGTCCCGAGGCGAAGTCTGTCAGTTCTGCGATCATGCGCCGGCGCCCTCAGACACGGAAGTTGACCATGCGATAGATCACGAGGACGCCCATCACCAGGTTGAAGATGGCGACGCTCAGGATCGGCAGGAAGAGCGGATCGTCGACCACGGCGGTATAAAACTGCGGGCTGGACAATAGGATGAACCCACCGGTAAAGAACGGCAGCGTGCAGAGAACCATCGCCGAGATGCGTCCCTCGCCCGACAAGGAACGAATCTTCAGGAACATGCGGGCGCGATCGCGGATGACACTGGAGAGATTCGATAGCACCTCGGCCAGATTGCCGCCGGTTTCGTGCTGGATGTTGATGGACACGACGACGTACTTGAAGTCCTCGACCTGGATCCGCTCGCCCAGGTTGGCGAGCGCCTCGCGCAGGTCGAGGCCGTAGGTCATTTCGTCGATGGCGATGCCGAATTCCGTGCCCATGGGGTCGGCCATTTCTTTGGCGACAAGACCCATTGCCGCATTGATCGGATGGCCGGCCCGTAAGCTGCGGACCATGATGTCGAGGGCGTCGGGAAGCTGCTCCGCGAACTTCCGCACGCGTCGCCTGCGCTTGGCGGAGAGATAGAGGAGCGGAAGCGCGATCCCCGCGAGCAGCGAAAGAACACCTTGAGCGGGCAAGGCCGTCATGAAGCCGGGGAGACGACCGAGCGAGAGGCCGACCCGCTGGCCGACGAAAGCGAGCAGGGCGAGCGCGGCCATGATCGATAGCACACGCAGTGGCTTGATCGGCAGTCCGGATTGGTTGACCAGCGACTCGAAGGCGGCAATGGGCTTCGCCAGAGGTCCGAGGTAGTCGCGTTCGACCGCCGACCGGCGGCGCAGCAGCTCGAGAACCTCGCGGCCGTCCATGCCGGAGCCCAGCAGGCTGAGCCGCCGGTTCACCCGGCGCGTGCTGAGGGCGGAGTCGATGAAGAGATAGTAAAGCCCTTCGATCAGCAGCAGCGCGCTCAGGAATACGGCGCCGTAGAGAAGATAGAGCGGATCGATCGCCATGGCGCTACTTACCCAAGCACGTGGTTGGGGTCGAAGATGGCGTGCGGAACGTGGATACCGCGCGCCTCGAACTCGGTGACGAACTTCGGGCGGATGCCGGAGGTCACGAACCGGCCATGGATGTTGCCTTCGGAGTCGGTCGCCTGCCGCTGGAAACGGAAGATTTCCTGCATGGTGACGACTTCGCCTTCCATGCCGGTGATCTCCTGCAGACTGACCAGGCGCCGGCGGCCGTCGCTCATCCGTTCGAGTTGGATGACCACATGGAGCGCCGAGGCGATCTGGGAGCGCATGGCCCGCGCCGGGAGCTCGAAGCCGGTCATGCCGATCATCTGCTCGATGCGGGACAGAGCGTCGCGGCAGGTATTGGCGTGTACGGTCGTCATCGACCCTTCGTGGCCGGTGTTCATTGCCTGCAGCATGTCGAAGGCCTCGCCGCCACGGACCTCGCCGACGATGATGCGGTCGGGGCGCATACGCAGCGCGTTCTTGACCAGCTCGCGCTGGGTCACCTCGCCCTTGCCCTCGATATTGGCGGGACGCGTTTCCAGGCGGGCAACGTGCGCCTGCTGAAGCTGCAGCTCCGCAGCGTCCTCGATGGTGAGGATGCGCTCGCGGTTGTCGATGAAGGCCGACATGGCGTTCAGCATGGTGGTCTTGCCGCTGCCGGTGCCGCCCGAGATCAGGACATTGCGCCTGGCCTTGACGATACCCTCGAGAAGATCCGCTACCTGCTGTGGAACGGTCTCCAGCTCCACCAGCTTCGCCATGCCGATCGGAACCTTGGCGAACTTGCGAATCGAGAGGAGGGGGCCGTCGACGGCGAGCGGCGGGATAATCGCATTGACGCGCGAGCCGTCGGCAAGGCGCGCGTCCACCATCGGTTGGGACTCGTCGACGCGGCGGCCGATCGCCGAGACGATCTTGTCGATGATGCGCAGAAGGTGCCGGTCGTCCTTGAAACGGACGACGGTCGAATGCAGCCGCCCTCCGCGCTCCACGAAAACCTGATTATGGCAGTTGACCAGAATGTCGGTGACCGAAACGTCCTTGAGGAGCGGCTCGATCGGCCCCAGGCCGAGCAATTCGTCGAGGATGTCGTCCACGAGCTGCGCCTGCTCCTGGCGGTTGAGCGGGCGGTTTTCCTTGACCAGGAGCTCGCGCACCATGTCGCCGACCTGCTGGCGAAACTCAGCCGCCGGCATCTTGTCGATCACCGAGAGGTTGATCATGTCGAGAAGCTGTTGATGCAAGCCGACCTTCAGCTCGGTGTAATTCGACAACTTGCGCTCGAGGATGTCGTGCGGATCGCGGGCGGATCCCGATGGCAGGGCCGACGGCGTCCCGTTGAGGGCAACAGGGGCCGGAGCTTTCTTCGGAGAGGTCGCCGTACGCGAGAAGAACGACATGGCTTTGCCCTTTGCCTTACGCTTTAGAATCTCGAGAGAGGTGCGGCTCGACGCGCAGCGGGTCGTTTGTGCGGGCCTTGGCTAGTGCGGCGGTTATTTTCATGACCGATTTCGTGGCCTTGGACCGCTTCCGCACCTCGGAGAGGGCGAGACCTTGATCGAGCGCCTCGCTCACCGTGGGATAGTCGTTCGCGACGAAGAAATCGATTTTCCGGCCGAGCGCCTGCTCGACTTCCTTGACCTTGATCGTGCTGCCCCAACGCTTCTCGAAGCGGTTCAGCACGACCTTGACGTCGCGATCCTCCAGGCCTTCGATCCTCAGGGTGTCGAGCTGGCGGCGGGCCTGGCGGATCCCGGGGACCGTCATCTGGGTTACCAGCAGAATCTGGTCGGACTTGCGAAGCGCTTCGCAGGACCATGTCGTCCAGGAGGAGGGGAGGTCGATAAGGACGAACTCGAAGTGCCGCCGCATGACCTCGACGATGTGGTCGACGAGCTCGGGTGTAAGCAGCTCGAGCGGGATGACCTCGTGCGGCGCCGCCAGGACGGCCAGGCCGCTGGAATGGCGTGTCAGAATGCCTTCCAGCAGGTCGATGTCGAGCCGCTCGGGCGATTCGACGAGGTTGGCGAGTCCGACGCGGTCATTGAGATCGAGATAAAGGGCGACGGTTCCGCTCTGCACGTCGAGATCGAGAAGGCACACTTTCGCGCCCTTCTTTCCGAGCGCAGCAGCCAGGCTGCATCCGGCCTGGACCGCGATGGTCGTTGCGCCGACCCCGCCGCCGCCTTTAAGGAACGAAAAGACGCGGCCCTTCGGGTCCTGCGCCGGCGTTCTGCGCGCGCGCGCGGCATACTCGATTGCCGCCATCAGGTCGCTGCGCTGGACCGGTTGGGGAACGACATCGACCACGCCCATTCGCATCAGCTTTCGAACGTCTTCGAGCGTTGCATCGGCCGCGGTCGCCACGATCGGAACCTCCGGGAGGCGGCTCTGGACGAGGCCGCGAAGAAGCTCCACTTCGGCGGGATCCCGAGGATCGATGTCGAGCAGCAAGACGTCGGCAGCTTGGCTCGCTGTCCGCTCGCCGGCGAGTTGTTGCAGGGTACCGACGCGCAGGTCGAATCTGGTGCCGTTCATGTCGGAGCAGGTCGCCGACATGGCGGCGCGAAGCGCGTCGGTCCGCAGCATCGCAACGATGTTCAAGCCTTGGCCCATCACTCTCGCCCCTTGGGGTCCTGGGTCGACATTCGGTCCCTTATGGTCAACCGTCAGGCCGCCTGCGCTTTTGCGCAACTGCCGGCACGAACGGCCATCAGGCAGCCCGGATCATTCGCCCTCGCCGCCCGAAAGCCCTGACGTCCTCAAGCGCTCCGGTGCGATCACGTCGCCGGTGTCGTAGCGATCCTGGGCGCCGGCTGCGCGCGGGCCGTCGAGCGTCGGAATCTGCTGCGGGCCGGAATAGCTCGGCGTCGGGTCGATGATGTGGATCGCCATGTTGTGCTCCACGGCATTGCCGAAATCGGCATGGAGATCCTGCTGCGGCTCGCAAGCCCCACCGATGGCGCCGGCACCCAGAAGAGCGAAGATCGTAAGCGCCTTCATCGCGCACCTCATTTGATGATGTGACCGTAGGAACCTTGGACGCCGCCTGCCTCGTTGATGGCAAGGGACTCGACGGCGGCGGCATTGGAGACATGCCCCGAAGCGGGCGCCTCCGTGCGGCCGAAGAGCCAGATATCGGCGTCGCTCGGTGGCACGAAGTTGTCGGCGGGCGTAACGAGGCTTCCGGCCGGCGCCGGCTTGACCAGGTGGGGCGTTACGATGATCACGAGCTCCGTTTGCTCGTTCTGATAGTCGCTGCTGCGCAGGAGCGCCCCCAGAACCGGCACGTCGGCGAGCAGCGGGAACTGTCGGACGGTGTCCTGGAAATCCGACTGGATGAGGCCGGCGATCGCGAACGACTGCCCGTCGCGCAGCTCCACCGTGGTGGTGGCGCGCCTGGTGGTGAGGCCGGGCACTTCGAAGCCCTGCAGGGTCACGGAATTTGTGGGATCGACGCGACTGACTTCGGGATTGACGATGATGTTGATCAATCCGTCGTCGAGCACCGTCGGCGTGAAGGCGAGCGCAACGCCGAACTCCTTGAACTCGATCGTGATAGTGCTTTGGCCTCCGCTCGAATCCTGCGCGACCGGCACCGGAAACTCGCCCCCGGCCAGGAAGCTGGCGGTATCGCCGGAGAGCGCGATGAGGTTCGGCTCGGCCAGCGTCTTGACGACGCCTTTCTCCTCGAGCGCGTCGAACAGGAAGTCGAGCGTAACCGAGCCTATTCCGAAAGTGAGTGCCCCGGTCGCGAAAGCGGTCGGAGAGAAGGTGCTCAGCAACGCATCGCCTGCGGTGATGACGAAGTCACCGCCGCTCACCTGCGAGTTGAGACCGAGCTCCTTGGCGACCCGTCGTTGAACCTCGGCGAAACGCACCGCCAGCATGACCTGCTGGCTGCCGAGCACGGTCAGCAGATTGCTGACCTTGTCGGGCGCGTAGCGCTCCGCGACTTCCAGTGCCCGCTTGAGTCGAACCGCGCTGGAGACCGTGCCGCTCAGGATCACCGACTCGTTGACCGCTCGTACTTCGATGTTCTCGTTCGGCATCAACTCGAAGAGCCGGGCCTTGAGGCCTTCCACATCGACCGTCACGACCAGGTCCATGACGGCGAGCAGCTCCTTGTTGCGGCCATAGATCGTGAGGCTGGTGGAGCCCGGCTTCTTGCCGAGCACGTAGATCGACCGGTCGGTGAGCGCCAGCACGTCGGCGATCTCGGCATTGCCGACCAGCAGATCGGCGAAGGAGACGTCCAGCCGCAGGACCTGCGACTTGTCGACCGGAACGATGAACTCGCCGGCGTGCTTGCCCTCGCCGCTTTCGGTAACGACGGTGGGCTGGCTGCTTGCCTGTGGCGCCGGCGCGACACTGCCGAGAGCCACCGCCGCCAGGAGCAGGAAGGGCATCAACCCCGCCGAACCTCGAAAACCCCGTTTCATCCCTGAACCCCGCCTTTGCTCTTTCTCGTGGAAATTCTGCTCGCGTCAGCGGACGATCGCCGCCTTCTGTTCGGGCGCCATCAGATTTAATGGGCTTCCGGGCGCTGTCTCGGGCGCTGGCCCGTTCTCCCGATCGCCCAAGGTTGCGCCGGGGGCCGGCTTGACGAACGACGGCGCGGGTGCGGGCGTCCCGGTGGTGGCGCCCGGGCTCCAGGCCTCCGGCGGCAGCAGGTTGGTCGGCCCGGAGGAACCCTCCAGCGGCCTGATGTCCGGCTGGACCTGGTAGCTGGTTGCCTCGGTCCCGCGCACGATCCGGACCGCCGAAAGGGGATCCTCGATCTTGGCCGGCGCGGCACGAACCACCCTTGTCTTTTTCTTGGCGGGCTCGGCCGCCGCGACCACCGGCTGCGGCTGGATCGCCTCGCCGACGGACAGGTCGCGCGTGTGCACGGTGCGCACCTTTTCGGCGTCCGCGTTGGCGGTGTGGCGCAACATCAAGGTCAGAGTGCCGAGCTGGGAGGCCAGCGCCAGCTTCTGCGCCTGCTCGATCGTTACCTCCAGGGTCACCGCCTTGGCGACCGACGGCACGTCCTTGCTCTCGTTCGCGTTCTGGTCGATGCCGAGGACCTTGGTGTTCTGCAGCAGCACGTCGGTGATGAGGTCCTTCGCGGGATCTCCGGCTCCGCCGTTGGGATCGCGGGTCAGGAGCACGTCCACCCGGTCGCCCGGCAGCACGAAGCCTGCCACGCCATGGACGTCGTTGACCCGGATCGTCACCGCCCGCATGTCTGGAGCGAGGACCGTTGAAAGACTGGCCCGGCCGCCGAAGCCGGTGATCTTGGTCTCGAGCAGCGGCTCGTTGGCCTCGATCGTTTGTAGCGCGATCCGATCCTCGCTCTCGCCGACGACGTCTTGAATGGAGGTGAAAGCGCCCTCGGGCACCGAGTCCACTGGCCACTTCACCAGCCGAAGGTGCTCGCTGCGGATCTTGTTGCCGAATTCGAACCGGTTCGCGGCCACCACGATGGCGGTCGAGGTGTCGACCGGCGTCTGTTCGACGATCACCGGCCTGGTTCGCTCTTCGATCCAGTTCCGGGCGAGAAATACCGAGGCTCCCGCCAGAACGACCGCTAAACCCAGCATCCAGACTGCGCGCCCTTTCATGGTGTCGTCCTCGCCCTGTAGGTTGAGCCGAAGGTGGCTCGGATCGCCGGCTTGTTCTCTGTATCCGTGGTCTCAAGGGAGGGAGTTGGCGGCCGCGCCG
>JBOHKJ010000425.1:0-1558 GCA_050728975.1 Kiloniellales bacterium
GACACGGCCACCGACTACAACTACTACAGCAAGCGCCTGCTGCTGGCCGGTGTGATGAGCGCGACGCTGCTGGTCTGGCTCGACGACCGCAGCGAGAGCCATGCCACGACCTGGCGGTTCCTGGACCGGCGGCTCGACGAGGTGATCGCCATCGGCGGGCGGCTCGGGCGCGGCATGAAGGCGCTGCTCGACCTGCCGGACCGTCTCTTCGCCCGGCGCAGCGCCTTTCGCCGCTAACTGGGGCCCTTCGGCTTGGAGCCTTTGGGGAAGCGCCAGGTGACGTGACCCATCTTGCGGCCGGGCCGCGCCTCCGCCTTGCCGTAGAGATGCAGCTTGGCGTTGGGCTGGGCCAGGATCTCCGGCCAGCGTGTCACCTCGTCGCCCAGCAGGTTCTCCATCACCGCATCGGCGTCGCGCAAGGTCGAGCCGAGCGGCAGGCCGGCGATGGCGCGCACCAGCTGCTCGAACTGCGAGGTGACGCAGACGTCCGTGGTCCAGTGGGCCGAGTTGTGCGGGCGCGGCGCCAGCTCGTTCACCAGCAACGCGCCCTCGCGGGTGACGAACATCTCGACCGCCAGCAGGCCGACCAGCTCGAAGGCCTCGGCGAGGCGGCAGGCGATGTCCTTGGCGTGCATGGGCACGAGCTGGCCGACCTCGGCCGGAGCGATCGCGAGATGAAGAATGTGGTCGCGGTGCCGTGTCTCGGTCAGCTCGAACACCTCGATGTCGCCGGCCGTGTCGCGGGCTACTGTGATCGCCAGCTCCTTCTCGAAGTCGACGAAGCCTTCCAGCACGCAGTCGCGCGGTGCGCCGTCGGGCGACAGCTTGCGCCAGGCGGCGTCGAGATCGCTGTCCGGCCCGATCGGCGCCTGGCCCTTGCCGTCGTAGCCGAGTGTCGCGGTCTTCAGCACCGCCGGCCGGCCGATCTTTTCGAGCGCGGCCTCCAGCGCGCCGCGCGCGCCGACCGCGGCATAGGGCGCGGTGCCGATTCCCAGGCTCTTGCAGAAATCCTTCTCGCGCAGGCGATGCTGGCAGACCGCCAGCACGGCGGGGTCGGGCCGCACGGGAACCCGCTCGGCCAGGAATGCGGCCGCCGCGTGGGGCACGTTCTCGAACTCGTAGGTGACGACCTCCACCGCCTTGGCGAAGTCTTCGAGCGCCTGGGCGTCGTCGTAGGGCGCCGAGGTCGCGCGCGCGCTCACCTCCGCGGCCGGCGAATCCCTCTCGGGGCAGAAGATGTGGCAGCGGTAGCCGAGGCTGGCGGCGGCGAGCGCGGTCATGCGGCCGAGCTGGCCGCCGCCCAGGATGCCGATGGTCGAGCCCGGCGGGAGCGGGGCGGCCGTCCGCATCGCTGGCCGTCAGCCCTCGCTCTTGGGGCGCTCGGCGACCGCGGCGGTCTGCTGGGCGCGCCAGCGGGCCAGACGGTCGGCGAGCCGCGCGTCGGAGAGCGCCAGCACCGAAGCCGCGAGCAGCGCGGCGTTGATCGCCCCGGCGCGGCCGATGGCCAGCGTTCCGACCGGCACGCCGCCGGGCATCTGCACGATGGACAGCAGCGAAT
>JBOHKJ010000426.1:0-4301 GCA_050728975.1 Kiloniellales bacterium
ACCTTGTAGACGCCGGGAGTCGCATCGGTCGGGGCGGAGCCACCGAGGCGCTTTGCAGTATGAGCCGCGAGCTGGGTTTCAGCACAGCCGGCCCCAACCAACAGCAGCGAAACGGCGAGCGGTGCGAGCCATCTCGCGTCGCGCCCGATCCGATGCTCCATCTGGTGGCCCTGTTCGAGTCGACGCCCCATGCCTAGATCAAGGTAACGCCGTAATGGCCTCGGCACAACGCCGGGCCGGATCATGGGACGGCTTTGCGCAGTGTTGCCAGCAACTCCGGCGTCGGATAGGCGTCGGGTGGCAGGCCGACTTGGCTCTGGAAGGTCCGCAAGGCCTCCCGTGTCTTGGAGCCGACCACGCCGTCGGCGTCGCCGCTATAGAGCCCGAGCGCGATCAGGCTGTGTTGCATCTCCATCACTTGGTCGCGGCTGAGCGGCCTTTCGGTTTCTGGTCGCTGTGCCGATAGCCCGCCTCCGCCGGCTATGCGATCGGCCAGATGCCCGACGGCGATCGCATAGAGGATGGAGCGGTTCCAGCGCATGATCACGTGGAAGTTTGGATAGACCAAGAATGCTGGGCCTGCGTGTCCGCCCGGCAGAATGATGGCGCCCCGAGTGGTGATCGGCGGAAGCTGTCCGCCATCAGAGCGCATGACGCCGAGCCTCGACCATTCGAGGAGAGATTTCTCATTGCCCAGCTCGGCCAGCGTCAGATCGAAATCGGGTGGCAGGATCACTTCGCGACCCCAAGTCTCGGACCCATCCCAACCGAGATTTTTGAGATAGTTGGCGGCGGAAGCGAGGGCATCGGGAGTGCTGGACCAGATGTCACGGCGGTCGTCGTCGTCCGCGTCGACCGCGTAGCGAAGATAGGTCTCGGGCAGGAATTGCACTTGGCCCATCGCGCCGGCCCAAGATCCGACCATCTTGTTTGGCGACACCTCGCCTTTGTCGAGGATACGCAGCGCATCGAGGAGTTGGCTGCGGAAGAAGCGACCCCGGCGGTCATCGTACGCCAGTGTGGCCAACGCGGCGACTACCCGGTATTCGCCCTGGTAGTCGCCGAAATTGCTTTCCAGTCCCCAGAAGGCGACGAGATAGCGCGCTGGTACGCCGAATTCCAGCTCGATGCGTTCCATCAGCGGCGCCAAGCCGTTCAGCAGTTCCTGGCCGCGCGCTATACGGTCCGCAGTCACCCTTTTGTCGACATAGTTCCAGAAGGTTTGAGTGAACTCCGGCTGCTTCTGGTCGAGCTCGATCACACGGGCGATCGGCGCCACGCCCTCGAGCGCGCTATCGAGCGTCGACTGGGAGATACCGAGTCCGCGCGCTTCCGCTTTCAGCTCAGAGAGCCAAACGGCGAACTGAGGGTCGACCGCGGGTTTCGAGCTTTGGGCGAGAGCCGCGCTGGCGCCTGAAGCGAGCAGTAGAATTGTCACTGCGAGTGAGCGAAGGCTTGCTATCGAGAACAAGGTACGCGACGACATCGGACTCCAGTTCCGCCAGGACATCGCTTATGTCGCCGGTCCGGCCGGTTTGAGCGATTTGCGAGGGGTCGTTGTGCCATAAGGCCACCGGCGGATGCAATCAAAGGCAATCATTCGGCGTCAGCCTTTCGGTATCGGTCCTACGAGCTCGGCCCGGGCAGGAGCGTGCCGCTGTAACCAAGAAGGCGGTAGGCAAGAAGGCCCAACCATTCCCGTACCGCAAGCGTGGTCAATTCCAGCTTGACCGCGAGATTGAAGGCCAACTCGAGCGCCTTCCCGCTGGTGCGGTAATCGACCGGGTAGGCGATCGGATGCCATCCGGCGGTGCGGAAACAGCCCATCGCGCGTGGCATGTGATAGGCCGAGGTGATCAAAAGCCAAGTCTCACCCGGCTTCGGCTGCGCTAACGCGAAGGCACCTACGGCATTCTCCCAGGTGTTGCGCGATTGGCGCTCGAAATGGATGCGATCCGGCTCAAGCCCCAACCCGGTCACCACCCCGGCAGTGAGATCGGCCTCGGTCGGCGAGCGATTCCAGAGGCGGTAAGAGCCGCCGCTATAAACCAGGCGCGCCTCAGGGTAGCGGCGAGCCAATGTCACCAGGGCCGTTATCCGCTCGGCCTCGCCCTTTATCGCCGCTTGATTGCGCCCGGCGCTGGTTTCGAGATCGTAGCTGCCGCCCAGCGCAACGATGCCGTCGATCTCGACTGGCAGGGCTAGCGGCGCGGGGAATCGTGCCTCGAGCGGCAACAAAAGCCAGGCGCCGAGCGGCGAAGCAGCGATCGCGACCAGGGCCAGCGTGGCGATGGATACCAGGAGGCAGCCGAACCGCCTCCAGCGTTCGCGAGGGAGGAACAGGGCAAGACAGCCGACGATCAATAGCAACAGGAGCAGGTTGCCCGGTTGTACCAGCGCCCAGACGATCTTCGAGAAGAGGTACACCGACCCGCTGATAGCCCGTCGAGCGGTTGCTGGGCAAGTACGGGGCATCTGCCGGACCGAGGCCTAGCTGAGCCGGTCACCCTGGACGAATTGCGCCGTCGAAGGCTAGTAAAGGATGATCGAGCGATCCGGATGGGTGGCCGAGCGGTTGAAGGCACCGGTCTTGAAAATCTACATAAGCGATTTCCATCCTGTTGAAATCGCGGCAATTGCTTGAAATCGCTTGAGGGCACATCCAGACGCATCCCACCCCATCCGGTGCAATCCGATATTTGCAGACAGTGTTCGGTTGCAAATGCGGTTGCAACCGACAACGATTTTGCCGACTGGAGCGGCGATGGACTAAAGCATCATGGATTCAGGCTGGGCAGCAATCCTCGGCGCGTTCATAGGAGCGCTCGCCGGCGTTGCCTCGAATGTCGGCGTCGCCTGGTACTCACGCTATAGAGACGCTCGAGCGGTCGCTGCGATGATCGCCGCCGAGATCAACGCCATTCTCGAGATGACCGAGAAGCGGCAGCACGTCGCCAGCTACCGCAACATGCTTGCGCAGCTCGACGCCGGCGAGGATTTGGCGATGCCGGATATTGTGGCCCATAGAGATGGCGTTATCGACCTCGACCCGGTGGTTGATCGTTACCTAGGCAAGATCGGGCTGTTGCCCGAAGCCGTCGCCGGCGACGTCACGCTGTTCTATACGCAGCTCCAGGGCGTGCGGTTTGACGTGGCTGCAATGGCGCTCGGGAAGTTCGACGGTCGGCCGTCAGCCAAAACACATATAATTCGCGAAGATTTGAAGATTTGGGCCGACGTCGAAACCCTCGGCGCCGAGCTCGTGAAGACGCTTCGCTCGCTAGCCGCGGCTGGCCTCGTGGTACACCTAGCGTCGCTCTTTCGGTCAGCTCCGAGGCGCAGGCCTCGGCCGCCGGCTGGACCTTTGCATAGTGAGTCGACCCGTGCGGCGCGCCTTCACCTGCTCGGGCAGTCGGCGTCCGCGGTGCCTGCGGCTTGCTTTCGCCGGCGCGCGCGCCGACATCAGCGAAGGCGGCGACGTCCTCGCGCGTCACCTGCTGTTCTGACCGCTCAAGCCGCGCCTGGTGTTCACTCCGTTGCCCGCACATCAAGCTCTAAGAGCGCCAGCTGCATTCTGGTTCGCTGCACGCTTATCCTCGGCCGTCTCGCGACCCCCAAAGCTCGAGATCTTTCATGCGCGCGCCGGCCAGCTGCTCGAGGAACGGCAGCAGCGATTCTGCGATCGCAAGCGCACGGCGGCCGAGCACGCCGCCATCGTCGGCCAGGTTCTCGAGGTAGGACTTCAGCAGCGCGGCTTTTGCCAAGGCCTCGCGAGCCGTCTTGGCCGGCATGGTCGCAATCGATTCGTCCAAACGATCGATCAACTCAACCGACTCGATAGTCAGGCCGCAATCCGGCGCGTCCCATGCCGCGCTGCTTTGCTCAATCAAACTGTCGATCGACTTCATTGCACGTCCTTTCGTCCACATCGCCAGGAGCGGCCTGGCGCCGGGAGAGAATCATACCCGCGGCGGCGCCATCGGTGTGCTAGGGATTTCCCCATCTTCGATAGGGAATTCCCTAGCGGTTCGATCTTTGTCCTTGCGTCGATTGCTGTCGATAGGGATTTCCCTATCGGTGGCGAACGAACAGTGCACGCTCTTACTTCAGCGTCGCCCGCCGATTGGTTCCGTCCTCGAGCTTCTCGACCAGCTGAGACCCAGCACCCTCTGGCATCAGGCTCGAAGCGCAGCACCTTTCGCGGACCTCACACCTGCCGCTGCTCTGCGCCCAGGGCAACTGACCCCCTGGTCGGCCGGACGACGGGGTGTCGGAGCGAGCTGCATCAGCGAAACGAGCTG
>JBOHKJ010000427.1:0-3821 GCA_050728975.1 Kiloniellales bacterium
CGACGGTGCTGACCGAGTTTTCGCCGATCGCGCTCGAAGCCAAGCTGACCGGCGACCACAGCTTCGCCTGGGTCAAGCGCAACCTGACGCCGCGCGAGCAGTACGCGGTCAACCGGCTCGGCATTCCCGGCCTCTACTTCCAGCGCGAAGAGCAGCGCTACTACCCCTTCGGCGGCCTGACCGCGCACGCCATCGGCTTCACCGGCATCGACAACGAAGGCCTGGCGGGCCTCGAGCTGGCGCTCGATCCGCTGCTGGTCGGCGGCCACGAGCCGCTCGCGCTCAGCCTCGATCTGCGCATCCAGCACATCCTCGCCGACGAGCTCTCGGCCGCGATGGCCGAGTTCGAGGCCATCGGCGCGGCCGGCGTGGTGCTGGACATCGAGACCGGAGAGGTGCTGGCGCTGGCCTCGCTGCCGACCTTCGATCCGCACAACCCGGGTGCCGCCAGCGCCGATGCGCGCTTCAACCGCGCCACGCTCGGCATCTACGAGCTGGGCTCGGTCTTCAAGATCTTCACCACGGCCATGGCGCTCGACGAAGGCGTCGTGACGTTCGACGACGGCTTCGATGTCAGCAAGCCGATCAAGGTGAGCCGCTTCACCATCAACGACTACAAGCCGAAGAAGCCCTACATGACGATCCCCGAGATCTTCATGTACTCGAGCAACATCGGCACGGTGAAGATGGCGATGGAGGCCGGCACCGAAGCCGAGCGCAGCTTCCTCGAGCGCCTCGGCCTGCTGCGTCCCGCGACCTTCGAGCTGCCGGAGATCGGCAATCCGCTGGTGCCCTCGCCCTGGCGCGAGATCAACACCATGACGATCGCCTACGGCCACGGCCTTGCGGTGAGCCCGCTGATGCTGGCGCATGCCGCCGCCGCGGTGATCGGCGGCGGCGTGCTGAAGCCGGTGACGCTGATCAAGCGCGGCCCCCACGAGACCGTGGTCGGCGAGCGCGTCATGAGCGAGCGCACCTCGGACCAGATGCGCCAGCTGCTGCGGCTCACCGTCGAGGCGGGAACCGGCCGCAACGCCGAAGTCCCGGGCTATCTGGTGGGCGGCAAGACCGGCACCGCCGACAAGCAGCGCGGCCACGGCTACGCCGGCAACGCGCGCATCTCCTCTTTCCTCGGCGCCTTCCCGATGGATGCGCCGCGCTACCTCATCTTCGCGATGCTGGACGAACCGCATGGCAACGCCAAGACGTACGGCTATGCCACCGGCGGCTGGGTCGCGGCACCCCTGGTCGGGCGCGTGATCGCGCGCCTGGCACCTTTGGTCGGCGTCGCTCCGGTCGCTCCGGCGGACGAGCGCGGCGAAAGCCCGCTCCTGGTGAAGATCAAAGCGGCGGAGGGGCGCAGGCTTGCGTCTAACTGACCTCTTGCGAGCAAGCGGTTACACACCATCGGCGTCGGCGGCCAAGAAAAACCCGGAGATCCGGGGGATCACCGCCGACAGCCGCCAGGTGGGGCCGGGCTATCTCTTCGCCGCGCTGCCGGGCGCGCGTCTCGACGGGCGCGCCTATCTTGGCCAGGCGGCGCGCAAAGGCGCCGCCGCGGTGCTTGCCCCACACGACACCGATTTCAAGACCTTTCCACTGGGCGAAGGGAGCGCGGAGGTCGTTGTCCTCCTCGACGACAATCCGCGCCGCCGGCTCGCCCTGCTGGCGGCCGGCTTCTATGGGCGCCAGCCGGAGAAGGTGGCTGCCGTCACCGGGACCAACGGGAAGACCTCCGTCGCCAGCTTCACCCGCCAGCTGTGGCGGGCGCTGGGCCAGGAGGCGGCGAGCCTGGGCACGCTCGGCGCGACCCCGCCGCTGCCCGATGCGCCCAAGTCCCTGACCACGCCAGACCCTGTCGACCTGCACAAGTACCTGGCCGAGGTCGCGGAGACCGGAATCGAGCATCTGGCGATGGAAGCCTCGAGCCACGGGCTCGCGCAATATCGCCTCGACGGCGTCAAGGTCTCGGCGGCGGCCTTCACCAACCTGACCCGCGACCACCTCGACTACCACGGCACGATGGAGGCTTATCGCGCCGCCAAGCTGCGTCTCTTCTCCGACCTGGTCGTCCCGGGCGGGGCCGCGGTCCTGAACGCCGACGCGCCGGACTATCCGCGCTTCGAGGAAGCGGCGGCGGCGCGCGGGCTCACCATCGTTTCCTATGGCCGTGTCGGCACCGAGCTGCGGCTGCTCGCGCAGGCTCCCACCGCCAAGGGCCAGGAGATCGAGATCGAAGCGCTCGGCAGGCGCCACCGGGTGCCGCTCGCGCTGTTCGGCGCCTTCCAGTCGGCCAACGTGCTGGCCGCGCTTGGCCTCGTCATTGCCACCGGCAGCGACGCCGGGGAGGCAGTAGCCGCACTCGAAACGCTGACCGGGGTGCCGGGCCGCCTCGAGCTGGTGGCGACCACCCCCAAGGGCGGCGCGGTCTACGTCGACTACGCCCACACGCCCGACGCGCTGGAAACCGTGCTGGTCGCGGTGCGCCCGCATGTCGAGGGCAAGCTCTGGGTGGTGTTCGGCTGCGGCGGCGACCGCGACGCCGGCAAGCGGCCGCTGATGGGCGCGGCCTGCGCCAGGCATGCCGACCGCGTCGTGGTGACCGACGACAATCCGCGCAGCGAAGATCCGGCGACGATCCGCCGCGCTGCGCTCGAAGGCGCCCCTGGGGCGCAAGAGATCGGCGATCGGGGGACGGCTATCGCTACTGCGGTAGCCGCGCTGGGTCCGGGCGACGCGCTGGTGATCGCCGGCAAGGGGCATGAGACCGGCCAGATCGTGGGGGACCGGGTGCTGCCCTTCGACGACGCCGCCGTCGCCCGGACTGCGGCACAGACGCCGGGCGGGACGCCGCGATGATTCGCCGCCCCCTCTGGAGCGCCGCCGAGGCGGCCGACGCCACCGGCGGCATCTCGACCGCCGACTGGAAGGCCTTCGGCGTTTCCATCGACACGCGGACGATCGCGCCCGGCGATCTCTTCGTGGCACTCGCCGGCCCGCGCTTCGACGGTCACGACTTCGTCGCCGACGCCTTCGAGCGCGGTGCGGCCGCGGCGCTGATCCACCGCCGGCCGGAGAAGCTGGACGACAAGGCGCCGCTGCTCCAGGTCGACGACACGCTGGGCGCGCTGTGGCGTCTCGGTGCCGCGGCGCGCGAGCGCAGCGAGGCCCGCTTCGTCGGCATCACCGGCAGCGTCGGCAAGACCGGTACCAAGGAAGCGCTGGCCCACTGCCTCTCCGCGCAAGAACCGACGGCCTGGAGCCCCGGCAGCTTCAACAACCAGTGGGGCCTGCCGCTGTCGCTGGCGCGGATCACACCCGAAGCGCGCTACGGGGTCTTCGAGCTGGGCATGAACCACCCCGGCGAGATTCGCGAGCTGGTGCGATTGCTGAAGCCGCAGGTCGCCATGGTGCTCAACATCGAAGCGGCGCACATCGGCTACTTCGCCAGCCTGGAGGAGATCGCCGCGGCCAAGGCCGAGATCTTCGAGACGGTGGAGCCGGACGGCAGCGCGATCATCAATCGCGACAGCCCCTTCTTCGAGGTCCTGGCCGCGCGGGCGCGGGCCTGCGGGATCGATCGGATCGTCGGCTTCGGCCGCCACATCGAGGCCGAGGCGCGCCTCATCGACAGCACCGCCGGCGAAATCTCCAGCGACGTGACGGCGATCGTCGCCGGCAAGCGCCGCGACTTCCGCATCGCGCTGCCCGGCCAGCATTGGATCGCGAACGCGCTGGCGGTGCTCGCGGCGGTCGCGGAGCTCGGCGGCGACGTCGGCCGCGCGGCCGACGCGCTGGGGAGCATGAAACCGATCAAGGGC
>JBOHKJ010000428.1:0-2330 GCA_050728975.1 Kiloniellales bacterium
GCAGCATGAAGGCCGTTCTCAAGGAGCACGTGGTCGCCGAGAGCGACGACATCGTCGAAGCCCATGGCTACCAATATTTCCCGCGCGCGGCAGTGCGCATGGAGTGGCTCGAGAAGACACCGCGGACCGAGGATGACCTCGAATGCCCGCACGGCGTGCAGTTCTACGATGTGGTGATCGACGGCGCCCGCCATGAGCGCGCCGCCTGGTCGTACGAGGCGTCGCAGCCCTCGATGGCTCAGGTCGGCGGACGGTTCGGCTTCTGGGAAGATGTCGAGGTCGGCTGAGCCGGCGCGCTTCCTTCCCTAGGATCGTTTCCTGCCCGCCGCGTGGCGGGCCGCGAGGTAGCCAAACGTCATCGCCGGCCCGAGCGTGACGCCCGGGGCCGGATAGACGCCCGCCATCAGCGAATCCATGTCGTTGCCGCAGGCGTACAGCCCCCCGATCGGCGTGCCGTCGGCGCGGATCACCTGGGCGATTGCGTTGGTCACGAGGCCGCAACTGGCGCCGATGTCGCCGGGCCAGACCGCGATCGCGTAGAAGGGCGGCGTCCGGATCGGGCCGATACAGGGATTGGGCCCGTGCGCGGGGTCGCCGAGATTGCGTTGATAGGCATCGCTGCCCTTGGCGAAATCGGGATCGACGCCGCCGCCGGCAAAGCCGTTGTACCGCGCCACCGTCTCCTCGAGGGATGCCGGCTCGATCTCGATGGCGCGAGCGAGGGCGCCGAGCGTGTCCGCGCGGACTACGTAGCCATCGACGATGGCACGGCGCAGGTTCAGCCGCCGCGGCCGTACCATGCCCAGGCCATAGCTCACGATGAAGCGATCGTCGCAGACGAAGTGGCAGGGAATGGTCGGCGCGTGCGCGTGCGCCGCGTACATGGTCTCGGCGAAGCGATGATAGGTGGTCGCCTCATTCACGAAACGGCGGCCTCCGGCATCGATCGCGATCAGGCCCGGCTTGCCACGGTCCAGGACGAAGTGCGGAAACACGGCGGTGCTGCCGTCGGCGCGGGTGCGGACCGAGACCGGGGCCCAGAAGCTGTTGTTCGCGTGGTCGACGCCAAGGTGCGCGCCGACCTGCTCCCCGAGACGGATGCCGTCCCCGGTCGCGCTCTCGACCAGCGGCGAGTGCTCGCAGAGCGGCTCCGGCAGGAGACGTCGGCGCAGGTCGGGATGCCGCGAGAAGCCGCCGGTTGCGAGGACGACCCCCAAGCGGCTCCGGACCGCGACGGTGCCCTGCCGTGATTGCAGCCGCGCGCCGACCACGCGGCCGCCTGCCTCGATCACCCCGATCGCCGGGGTCGACGTCAGGACCGGCACGCCCCGCTGCAGGAGCGAATGGAACAGGCGGCCTGCCAGCGCATTGCCCATGACCAGCCTCTTGCCGCGCGGATGGCGAAGTCGCTCGGCGCCGTAGCGGAGCAGTAGGCGGGCCGAGTGGCGAAACGACGCAACCGACCTCGTCGCGTTCATCAGATGGCCGACATCGGTGCGATCGACCATCAGGCCGCCGAGCACCGTGAATTCCGGCAAAGGCGGCCGTAGCCTGCCGAAGTCGCGACCCAGCGCCGTGGCATCGAACGGCAAGGGTTCCAGAACCCGGCCCGAGAGGGTCGCGCCGGGAAGGTCCGCCAAGTAATCGGGATGGTAGGGATAGGCGCGAAAGACGACGGCCGTGTGCTGCTCCAGGAAGCGGGCCATCTGCGGGCCCGCGGACAGGAAGGCCCGCGCCAGCGTCGCGCGCAGCCTATCGCCGACCGTCGCCTGCAAATAGCGAAGGGCGTTGTCGAAGTCGTCGGTGCCCGAAGGGCTGTGGTGCGAGTTGGGAACCCATACCGAGCCGGCGGACAGGGCCGTCGTCCCGCCGACGGTGGCGGTCTTCTCGACCAGCAGGACGTCGAGTCCGAGACTCGCAGCCACTAACGCCGCGGTCATGCCGCCGGCGCCGGCGCCGAGGACCAGCAGGTCGACCTCGCGATCGGCGAGCGCCATCAATCAGTCGAGCGCGCGAGGCCTGACCGGTCGACCGAGGCGCGCGGACTTCTTGAGCGCCAGGGTGGCCGACAATGTTGCCAGACCCTCCCAGCCGCTGACCCGGGCCGGCGCCGCCCGATCAAGCCCGCGCCGATCAGGCCGAGCCGGACGCGGCCCATAGCGCTTCGCTTAGGCATGTCAGCCTGGCCCGCGCCGCAACGGCGCCGGCAGGCTGTCGGGCAGGGCATCGAGCATTTGCGTGGCGCACTGCAGCGCGACGACGTAGCCGTACGCCCCGAGGCCGCAGATCACGGCCTTGGCCACCGGGGAGATCTTCGACTGGTGATAGGT
>JBOHKJ010000429.1:0-3257 GCA_050728975.1 Kiloniellales bacterium
GCCATAATGAGCCCCGCGCCCGCCCGCCCAGGCGCGCAGGCGCGGCCGGCTCGGGGAGGGGCCTGAGGCAGGGCAGCAAGACAAGACCCAGGAAAAGTGAACCGCGGGGGCGCCGCAGGCGACCCACCCTCCAGAGACCGCCCGGGGATCGCTCGTGTTGCGGTGGCCGCTCGTGTCGTCGCGATGTCGGGCTTCAGGAAAGGAGAGGGTCATGCCGCAGTCGTTCCTCCGTCCGAGCCGAAAGAGCAATTCGTCCAGGTTCGTCGCTCTTAGAGTAGGCCTCGCCGCCGCCATGCTGCTGGCCGGCGCCGCGCCGGCCGCTGCCGAGTCGCTTGCGCAGACGGTGTTCTTCTACTGGGCCACCGCCGAGACGAACGAGGGCCCCATCGTCGTCACCCTGAACGACCAAGGGGTCTGGGCGAACAGCCAGGAGACCGAGCGGAGCTGGCATCGCGCCTTCCGGGTCGAGTGGACGGGCGGGAACGGCATGGTGAAGGACCTCAGGGTCTTCGCCAAGCCGGGCTGGGGACTCGGCTCGCAACCCGACGTCCTCGGCACCCAGGCCGAGATCGTCCACAACGTTCAGCCCGACGTCACCCACACGCTGATCGAGCAGGGCAAGATCGCGCAGTTCGATATGGTCGCGGCGCTGTCGTCGGTGTTCCCCTATACGGGAAGCTCGAGCACGCCGGCCGGCGTCTGCCAGCTCAAGCGCAACGAGCTGCTGGCGAACGGCACCCTGCCTTACGACATCCTGGCGAACGACTGGCTGGTCGAGAAAGAGGCCAGCGCGAAGGCGATCCTCGATTACTACAAGGACTACACGCTGGACCAATACGGCGTGGCCATCGGTCACGATCAGGCGCAGGTGAGCGCCACCGCCGTGCTGAAATTCTCCGTGCTCTGCAAGGGCGACAAGGCGATCGCCGAGGCATTGCAACCGAACTACCAAGGCGCCTACGCCACCGGCTTCCAGGTGACCGGCGCCAAGCTGTTCATCGCGCCGGCCTACAAGAGCCTCACCGCCGACTGCCCGGTCACCGTGCCGCTGGTCGCCGAGCTCACCGCGACCAACACCGGCACGCTGAAATTCCGCTTCGTCTCGGCGAGCGGCAAGGTCTCGCAGCTCTACACAGCCAATATCACCGGCCAGACCGGCGGGGTCTACAAGACGCTCTACGAGAAGCAGATCCAGGTGCCGCTGACCCAGGCGAGCGGGATGGGCGGCGGTGGGGGCGGCGGTGGCGGTATCGTCGACCAGCAGGGCGGCGGCGGCTTCGCGGTCCAGACCCAGCCGGAGGAGCCGATCGTCCCGACCGCGCCGTCCAGCGGCGGCATGGGCCAGGTGCAGGTCAACCCGCTGGCCGGCAACATCCACAGCGAGTCGTTCCGGGTCGAGGTGGTCCAGCCGGCGACCGGGATCGTCTCGGGCTACGCCGGATATCGCATCACCTGCAAGCCCAAGGCGACGCCGGGCATCGGCGGCGCCCAGGGCCTCACCCTGCAGCGGCCAGCGCCGCAGCCGGGCGGCACGACCCCGGTGATCGGCGGCATGAGGAGCGCACAGCCTCCGCAGCCGCCGACGACGCCGCAGCGCGTTGCGCCTGCGCGCGTGGCACCGCCGGTACAGATCGCGCCGCCGCAGCCGATGCAGATGCAAAGCGTCCCGCCGCAGCAGTAGCGGTCGGTCGGGCAGGCCACGCGGGCGGGCCGCGCTCACCTGCGCGCGATGATCCAGACCGCGTGGACGATGCCCGGGATGTAGCCCAGCAAGGTCAGCAGGATGTTGAGCCAGAAATGCCCGCCGAAGCCGACCTGCAGGAACACGCCGAGCGGCGGCAGCAGGATGGCGATGACGATGCGCAGGATATCCATGGGCGGCAGCCTCCCCTGAGTTATTAAGCCAGATAGATTTGCCCGCGCCGTCGGAAGGTCAAGGAAGAGGTAGAGTCTATTCCTGGTACCGGGCGCTGGAGGCCGCTTCCCGCCCAGGCCGCGATGCGAGGCAGGTTTGGTCGCCATGATCCTCGACTGGCTGGCGAGCGCGCTCACCGTCCTGGCGGTCGTCTGGACCGCGCTGCCGCTGCTGCGCGGGGACGCCTGGTGGATCCGGATGTTCGAGTTCCCGCGCATCCAGGTGGCCGTGCTGACGGCGCTGGTGCTGGCCGCCTGCGTCGCGCTCGCCGGGCTGAGCGAGCCCGCGGATATCGTTCGCGCGGCGGTGCTCTTGGCCTGCATCGCGCTGCAGCTCGCCTGGATCGTGCAATACCTGCCGCTCTATCCGAACCAGATGAAGGCGGCGCGCGCCGGCGACCCCGAGGACGAGATCGCGATCCTGGTCGCCAACGTGCTGACTCCCAACCGCAACGCCGAAGGGCTGCTCGAGATCGTGCGCGCGAACGATCCCGACCTGCTGCTGACGCTCGAGAGCGACGCCTGGTGGCAGGAGCGGCTCGACGCGCTCGACGCCGACTACCCGCACAGCGTCAAGTGCCCGCTCGACAACACCTACGGCATGCACCTCTATTCGCGCCTCGCGCTCGTCGACGCCCGCCTGGACTACCTGGTCGAGGAGGGCGTGCCCTCGATCCACGGCTGGGTCGTGCTGCGCTCCGGCCACCGGCTGCGTCTCCACTGCGTCCATCCCTCGCCGCCCAGCCCGACCGAGAACCCGAGCGCGGCGGAGCGCGACGGCGAGCTGCTGGCGGTGGCCAAGACGGTCGCGGGCCCGGATGGCCGGAGGGGCGAGCGCTCGGCGATCGTGGCCGGCGACCTCAACGATGTCGCCTGGTCGGCCTCGACGCGCCTGTTCCAGAAGGTGAGCGGCCTGCTCGACCCGCGCATCGGGCGCGGCACCTACGCCACCTTCCACGCCAAGTATCCTTTCCTGCGCTGGCCGCTCGACCAGATCTTCGCGTCGGGCGACTTCACCCTGATGACGCTACGGCGCCTGCCGTACTTCGGCTCGGACCACTTCCCGATCCTGGTGCGTTTCCGGCACGACCCGAACGCGCGCGACCTCCACGAGGAGCCGGAGGCCGACGCCGCCGACGAGGAGCTGGCCGAAGAGAAGATCGAGAAGGTCGACGCCGAAGAGCCCCCGAGAGCGGGTAGCGGCTAGCGGATCTCGGATCTCGATCGCAATAGGGTACGAATACCGCTATTCCCTTGACTTTCGGGCAACTGCCCTGGTAGACTGCCGAACCTGTGCCCCGCAAACGAGCAGTCAGGCGATGAGCGAGCTTGTCTCCGTACTC
>JBOHKJ010000430.1:0-3192 GCA_050728975.1 Kiloniellales bacterium
TGCCCAAATGCTTAACTTTACCGGCAGTTAACCGAAGACCGGTACAGACTCTGGTCAAACCGCCGCCGCACAGGGCCGGCGGTCGAACGCAAAGCGAAATCACCGACCGGAGGATGAACGTCTATGACTCGATACAAGCTCCTTAGCGGCCTTGCCGCGGCCGCCGTCCTGTTTGCCGGCGTCGCCGCCCAGGCCGCCGCCGATCACGAAGCGGCAATCAAGTCCAAGCTGCTGCCCCAGATCAAGACCTGGATGCAGAGCGACGCCGTGATCTCTGCCCTCAACAGCCAGAACCAGAAGAACGTCGGGCTGTCACAGGGCGATATCGATGCGCTCGATGCGAAGTGGCGCGAGGAGACCAAGGGCGGTGCAACGCCGATGATCGATTCCGCCCTCGCCAGCGCGCTCTCCGGCTATCTGCGCGACCTGAAGGCGAAGAGCGGCGGCGTCATCACCGAGATCTTCGTCATGGACAGCCGCGGTCTCAACGTCGGCCAGAGCGACGCGTCCTCCGACTACTGGCAGGGCGACGAAGACAAATGGCAGAAAACCTATCCGATGGGCCCCAACGCGGTTTTCATCGATGAAGTCGAGATGGACGAATCGACCCAGACCTTCCAGTCGCAGGTCAGCCTCTCTGTAGTCGACCCGGCAAGCGGCACGGTTATCGGTGCCATCACCGTCGGCGTCAATATCGACGCCCTGCAGTAGGCCCGATCAAGCAGGCGCCGCCCGGCCAACGGAGGGGACCCGTCGGGCCGGGTGGCGCCTGCAGTCTTATCGAGTTCGCGATTCACGAGCCAAACGGGTATCAACATGATCGCAGCTTCGCCCGCATCGACCGCGCCAGAGCAACAGTCTGCTCCGCAAGACGCCAAGCAACCGAAGCTGCGATCGATCAGCCGCCGGCTGGCGCTCTGGATTGCCGCCGGCCTGGTGATCGGCTTTGGGCTCTCCGTCGCCCTGCAAACGCATCAGCAGAGCGGCGCGCTGCTGTCGACACTGGTGCGCGGCAAGACGACCGTCACCCAGCTGATCGCCTACTCGGTGTCCGGCGGCGTACGCTGGAACAAGCCCGAAGCGGTCGAGCGCGCCTACACCGAGTTCGCCCAAGATCGAACTTCGGAAATCGTCGGGCTCGAGGTCTTGAACGCGGAAGGCTCGACTGTCAGCAGCTACAAGAAGCCGGGTAGCGAAATCGGCGACCTGACCGCCGCGCTCGAGGAAGCACCGGCCGGGCTTGGCGACAATAAAACCGTCAATTGGACGAGCGGCGAGAGCCTCTTCGTCGCTGCGCCGGTGTTGCTGACCGAAGACCAGACCCGCCTCGGGACGGTCGTGATCGCCTACTCGCTGGCCCAGATCGACGCCGCCGTGCGCAAAGCCCAGCAGGTCCAAATAGCGGTTGCCACGCTTGTCCTGCTTGCGCTTATCGGCGTTGTCCTGTTCCAGATTCGCAGCACCGTAGGCCGCCCGCTTGCCCAAATGACCGCTGTGATGTCGCGCCTAGCCGCGGGAGACAACGCGGTCGAGGTGCCGGGCCTAGAGCGTCGCGACGAGATCGGGGCCATGGCTCGCGCCGTCGGCATCTTCCGCGACAACGCGGTAGAGATGACGCGCCTCCAGAGCGAACAGAAGGAACAGGAGCGCCGCGCCGCCGAAGAAAAGCGGGAGACGATGAACAAGCTCGCCGACGCCTTCGAAGCCAGCGTCAAGGCGATGGTCGAATCGGTGAAGGCCGCCTCCAAGGACATGAATGCGACCGCCAGCTCCATGGCTGGCCTGGCGAGCGACGCCAGCGGTCAGGCCGACTTGGTTTCCAAGGCCTCCCAGCAGGCCGCCAGCAGCGTCGACATCGTCGCCGCCGCGGCCGAAGAGCTCTCGGCTTCGGTCAACGAGATCGGTCAGCAGGTCACTCAGTCGACCAATATCACCGGCGAAGCGGTCGTCATGGCCGACAATACCAACGACAAGGTCAAAAGCCTGACCGAGGCTGCGCAAAAGATCGGAGAGGTGGTATCGCTTATCTCCGATATCGCCGCGCAGACCAATCTGCTGGCCTTGAACGCCACCATCGAAGCGGCGCGCGCCGGGGAAGCCGGCAAGGGCTTCGCAGTGGTGGCCTCGGAGGTCAAAAACCTGGCCACCCAGACCGCCAAGGCAACCGAGGAGATCAGCCAGCAGATAACCGGCATCCAGAGCGCCACCAATGAGGCGGCGACCGCGATCGTCGAGATTGGCCAGACCATCGCCAAGGTCAATGACATCGCCACTGCCATAGCCTCGGCGGTCGAAGAGCAGAGCGCCGCCACCAAAGAGATCACCCAGAGTGTGCAGCAGGCCGCGGCGGGCAACCACGAGGTCTCGAGCTCGATCCATGCCGTCAATGCCGCGGCCCAGGAGACCGGCCAGGCGGCCAATCGGGTGGTCGATGCCTCGGGCCAGCTCACCGACCAGTCAGACGCCTTGGGCCACGAGGTAGAGCGCTTCCTTCGCGACGTCCGGGCGATGTAACGCCCCCAAGTCCATCCGTAGGGCCTTCACGGCGCGCCTTCCGACCTGAAGCGATCAGGCCGCAGGGCGTCTCCCGCGGGTGGCTCAGTGCCAACTCCTCACGCTTGCCTCGGCGGGCCGCTTCGGCTAGAACTCGGCGCCTTTTCCAAGGGAGCGGCAGCCATGAAGCCTGAGATTCACCCGGACTACCACGAGATCACCGTGGTCATGACCGACGGGACCGAGTTCAAGACCCGCTCGACCTGGGGCAAGCCCGGCGCCTCGCTCAGGCTCGACATCGATCCCAAGACACATCCGGCCTGGACCGGCGTTCACCGGCTGGTCGACACCGGCGGCCAGCTCGCCAAGTTCAAGAAGCGCTTCCAGGGCCTCGGCATGAAATCTTGACCGCATAGCTCCGGGGCGCATATCCCCGAAAGCGACAACGCCGCCGTTCCGGGAACGGCGGCGTTTTGCGTGGGGCGGCAGGCCCGGCGGCGCTCACTCGGAGAGGGTTTCGTACTGCCGGTCGAGGCGGACGATGCGGTGATAGAGAAGCCGGCTGCGCTCCAATAGCGCAATGAGGCTTTCGGGCAGTCTCGTGCGCGCGACCGGCTCGCCCTCCATGCAGATTTCGCGGCGCGACATGCGGTAGCGCTCGTCCGAGGCATCCTCGGCCGACAGCTCGCCTTCCTGCAC
>JBOHKJ010000431.1:0-8998 GCA_050728975.1 Kiloniellales bacterium
ATCAGCTTGCCAGTTCCCATCCATGGCCGGCCCCTCCAACAGCCGACCTCCTATGAATCACCGAAGACTCCACTTGGGAATCCTCAAAATGCTCCCTTTGTTAAAAATCCGCCAAAGTAGTGCTAGAGACTGGCCCCGATGCCGGCTTCCACCCGTACTTGTTGGGGCGTCCAGCCGGCCTCCCGCAGCGCCGCGATCGAGCGCGCCCGGTCGCGCTTGGCGAGCCGCTTGCCCGCGGAATCCTTGAGCAATTCGTGGTGCTTCCAGCGCGGCACCGGCAGCTCCAGCAGCGCCTGCAGCAGCCGGTGGATGTGGGTCGCCTCGAACAGGTCCGCGCCGCGCGTCACCAGGCTCACTCCTTGGGCCGCGTCGTCGAGGGTGACCGCCAGATGATAGCTGGTGGCGATGTCGCGGCGCGCCAGCACCACGTCGCCGAGCTTTTCCGGTTGCGCCTCGACCGTGCCGCGGAACTCGTCGTGCCAAGTGAGCTTGCCGCCGATTTTGCGGGCTTTTTCGACGTCGAGCCGCCATGCGGACGCTGGTCCGCAGTTATTCTGGGCAGGCGAGATAGCTGCCGATACTCGGCAGGTTCCCGGATAGAGCGCGCCTTCCGGCCCGTGCGGCGCTTGTCCGGCGCGCGCGATCTCGGCGGCGATCTCCCGCCTCGTGCAGAAACAGGGGTAGAGAACGCCGAGCTTTTTCAGCCGTTCCAGCGCGTCCTGGTAGGCTCGGCCGCGCTCCGACTGGCGCAGCACCGGGCGCTCCCAGTCCAGCCCCAGCCACGCGAGATCTTCGTAGAGTCCCTGCTCGAGCTCGCTGCGGCAGCGCGTCCCGTCGATGTCCTCGATTCGCAGCAGGAAACGGCCGTTCTTCCCCGCCGCCTCGCGGGCGAAGAGCGCCGCGTAGGCGTGCCCCAGATGCAGCCGTCCGCTGGGCGAGGGTGCGAAGCGTGTCACCTCGGTCATGGCGGGCTCGCCCTACGCCAGACTTCGGCTAAAGTCCAGCCGTGACAAGGAAACCGCGCCCCGATCTCGCGCTGAAACCGGCGCTCGATGCGCTCGCCGCGCGCGACGCCGACATCGCCGCCGCCTACGCCGACTGCGGGCTGCCGCCGGTGCGCGCCAGCCGCAAGGGCTTTCCCGGCCTGCTCTCGATCATCGTCGCCCAGCAGGTCTCGGCCGCCTCCGCGCGCGCCATCACCGCGCGTCTCCAGGCCGCGCTCGCGGATTTCACGCCCGAGGAGTTTCTGGCGCTCGGCGAGGCCGGCTTGCGCGAGATCGGCTTCTCGCGCCAGAAGATCCGCTACGGCCGGGCGCTTGCCGAGGACCTGCTGTCGGGCCGCATTTCCTTGAGAAAGCTCGCCCGCCTGCCGGACGAAGAGGCGATCGACTATCTCTCCCAGGCCAAGGGAATCGGCCGCTGGTCCGCCGAGGTCTACCTGCTCTTCGCGCTCAAGCGCCCCGACATCTGGCCGATCGACGATCTGGCGGTGCGGGTCGCTTTCCTGCGCCTGAAGCGCCTGAGACGCGAGCCCAGGCGCGAGAAGCTGGTGGCGCTCGCCGAGCCCTGGCGGCCCTATCGCAGCGCCGCCGCCCGGTTCCTCTGGCACTACTATCGCCATCCCGGCCTCCCCGATCCGGCATGACCAAAGGAGACCCCATGATTGCCGCGCTCGAGCTCGACGGCCCGCGCGTCGCCCCGGCGAGCGGCGGCAAGGCCAGCGCGCTGATCGTGCTGCTGCACGGCCTGGGCGCCGACGGCAACGACCTGATCGGGCTCGCGCCCGCGCTGGCGCGGCGCTTTCCCGAGGCCGCCTTCGTCAGCCCCCATGCGCCTTTCCCCTGCGACATGGCGCCCTACGGCCGCCAGTGGTTCTCGCTCCAGAGCCGCAGCCCGCAGGCCCTGCTGGCCGGCGTCTCGATGGCGGCGCCGATCCTCAACGCCTTCCTCGATTCGGAGCTGAAAGCGCTCAAGCTCGGTCCCGAGCGCCTGGCTCTCATCGGCTTCTCCCAGGGAACCATGACGTCGCTCCATGTCGCGTTGCGCCGCCACGCGCCGGTCGCCGCCGTGGTCGGCTTTTCCGGCCATCTGATCGCGCCGGACCACCTGGTGGAGGAGATCGCCAGCCGGCCGCCGGTCCTGCTGGTCCACGGCACCGCCGACCAGGTGGTGCCCTTCGGTGCGCTCGCCGCCGCCGAATCGGCCTTGAAAGGCAACGGCATTGCGGTCGAAACGCTGGCCTGCCCGGGGCTCGGCCACGGCATCGACGGCGCCGGGCTCTCGGCCGCTGCGGCCTTCCTCGGCCGCCACCTCGGCGCGCCCGGGCCGGGCAAGGAATAGTCGGTTTGAGCCAGTCGGGCGCACCCGCAAGCGCGCTTGTGCGCCGGCGCGCCGTGAAGTATCTGTCTTGGCGTCGATTCCGGGATCGTTGACCGGAAAAGGAGGAGACGCGCGGCGCCATGTCGGTCATGGCCGGAGCCTTCCCAGCCTTGGTGCTGAACGCCGATTTCAGGCCGCTCAGCTACTTTCCGCTGTCCGTCTGGTCATGGCAGGACTCGATCAAGGCAGTGTTCCTGGAGCGTGTCTCCATTGTCTCCGAATATCAGGAGTGCGTGCACTCGCCGAGCCTGGAGATGCGGCTCCCGAGTGTCATCTCGCTGAAGGAATACGTCCACTTCGACCGCCGGCCGGCCTTCACGCGCTTCAACGTGTTCCTGCGCGATCGCTTCGTCTGCCAGTACTGTCGTGACGACTATCCGTCGGAGCAGCTCACCTTCGACCATGTGATCCCGCGCTCTCGCGGCGGCCGCACCACTTGGCAGAACGTCGTAACCGCCTGCCAGGACTGCAACCTGGCGAAGGGCGATCGCCTGCCGCAGGAATGCGGCCTCCATCCCTCGCGCCGGCCCTATCAGCCGAGCACCTTCCAGCTGCAGGAGAACGGGCGCGGCTTTCCGCCCAACTATCTGCACGAAAGCTGGAACGACTTTCTCTACTGGGATTCCGAGCTGGAATCCTGATCTGCAGTCTTTCTAGACCCGCTCCGAGAGCCAGATGGCAAGGCGCGAGCCCGCCTTGATGGCCGCCGAGAGCAGGGGATAGCCCGGCGCCTGCTCGGCGCCCTGCTCCAGACCGAGGTCGCGATGCTCGACCTCCTCGGCCCGGAACTCCTCGATCTGCGCCGCCAGCGCCGGCTCGCGCTCGCCCAGGTCGCCGAGCTGGCGCCGGTAGTGCTGGTCGATCACCTCTTCGACCGCCACGGTGCAGGCCATGGCGGCCTTCTCGCCCACCAAGGCCGTTCCGGCGCCGAGCGCGAAACCGGCCATGTGCCAAAGCGGTTGAAGCAGCGTAGGGCGCGCGCGCCGCTCCACCAGCAGGCGCTCGAAAGCCTCCAGATGGCGCTTTTCCTGATCGTACATGTGCTTCAGCAGCGGCCCGGCCTGGGAGCGCCCCAAAACCGCGAGCTGGCCTTCGTAGATTCGGCGTGCGCCGTACTCGCCGGCGTGATCGACGCGCAGCATGCGCTCGAGCGCCGCCTTGGGTCCGAGGTCGCCGGGCAGGTGCCGGCTCCGCCGCGGGCTCGAATCGGCCTGCTCCTGTTTCGACGTTCGAGATGTGGCAGTGATCACCGGGCAGATTTCCTGACAACGGTCAGCGTCGCCGCAGCGAAGACCAGCGATGCGAGAAAATTGTAACCCGCCATGGAAATCCCGAACAGCGACCAGGAAACCTCGTCGCAGCGCACGATCGGCGTCTCCAGCATTTCCCTGACTAGGTCTTCCGGAGAGGCTGAAGAACCCAACTCGGGGCCGCTGCAGGCTGTGGTGCCCTGCCACCAGCCCTGCTCCACGCCGATGTGATAGCCGGCGATCGCCGCACCACCGAGGAAAGTCAGCGCCACCAGCAATAAGCCGCAGCGGACAAGGCGCTCCGGCAGCACCAGCGCAACCAGACCGAGCGCGATCGCAACAGCGTAGGCATAACGCTGATAGATGCAGAGGACGCAAGGCTGCAGCCCGCCCCAATACTGCGAGGCGAGCGCGATGGCGAGTGCGGCCAGGCCGATAGCCACGGCGAGCGCGGCGGCGCGCCGCGGCCGGGCGCTGTAGAACTCGAGCGTGAGCGCGTTCATCGCCGCCCTGATATAGGCCGCGCCCCGGGTCGCGGCTAGAAGAGATAGCGAACCGACAGGAAGCCGCCCAGCAGCAGCGCGAAGAACAGCCAGGTCAGGACTGGCAGATGGCGCTCGACGAAATCCCGGATCGGCGCGCCGAATCGCCACAGCAGCGCCGCCTCCAGGAAAAAGCGCGCGCTGCGCGACACTGCCGAGGCGAGCAGAAATACCGGGAGATTGAGGGCGGCAACACCGCTGGCAATGGTGATCACCTTGTAGGGGAAAGGCGTGAAACCGGCGCCGGCCACGATCCAGAAGCCCCATTCCTCGTAGGCCTGGCGGAAGGTCTCGAACTGGTCCGTGTAGCCGTAGAGGTCGACCACGAAGCGCCCGACGCTGTCGAACAGCAGCGCGCCGATCGCGTAGCCGAGCAGTCCGCCGGCGACCGAGGCGACGCTGCAGACCGTGGCAATAAGCCAGGCACGCTCCGGGCGCGCCAGCACCATCGGTAGGAGCAGGACGTCGGGCGGAATCGGAAAGACCGAGCTCTCGATGAAGGAAATGGCTGCCAGCGCACTCAAAGCGTGACGCTTGCCGGCGAGCGACAGCGTCCAGTCATAGAGGCGGCGCAGCATGGCGTCAGGCGCTCCCGCTGTTCGGTCGTGGCGCGCTGCCGCCACGCTTTAGAGCAACTCGACGCTCTCCGCCATGGGGCCCTTCTGGCCTATCCGCGTCGCCATCCGCACCCGCTGCTCCGGCTCCAGCATCGAGAGGCCGATTCGCTGCAGGGTGCGGGCCGAAACGAAGACGTCTTTACCGCCATCGTCCGGCGTCACGAAACCGAAGCCCTTCTCGGTGTTGAAGAACTTGACCTTGCCTTCGACCACGCTGGTGGCTCCGCCGTCGGCCGGGCGCGGTGGCCCGTCGGGGATGAACTCGATCCGGTGGATGAAAGCGACCTGCGGGCCGCGACGCCCGTCCGAGAGGTCGCAGACGAGCTTCGTCCCCTCCGGCAGGTCACTGTTCCCCGACTGCTCGACGACAGAGATATGCAGGAAGGCGTCGGCCGAGCCATCAGTCGGCTGCACGAAGCCGAAGCCCTTGGTCCGGTTGAACCACTTCACCACCGCCGTCACGTCCTGCCGCGACACTTCCGGACGATCGGTGTTCCGATAATTGCTCATGTTAAAACTACTCCGCCACAGGCGCTGCGGCGCCCCCCACTGACCAATGCACTCCCCACCGCCCGTGCTCGACGCCTAAACGACAGCTCCACCAGGGCTATCGACCCCGTTTGCGACGCGCGGCCTTTGGAGAAGGTGCCGAGCCAGAAAATACGCGTCCGTTGACGCGGTTCTAAAGAATGCTCGCCAACCGTTCGGGTGCCTGGCAACGCAAGCCGCAGGGGAAAGGCTTCGACGTGCTCGAGCGACTGAACCTATTGTCCCTTCCTTGCGCCAAGCCCAGGTATGCCGGGTCCAAGCGAAGCATACCGTTGGAATACCGCAATTTTGTACCCCACTTGGGCGCTGGCGGCCAAGTGGGAATAACGACCTGACGTTGCCCCGGCGCTGGGCCGCTTGAGCTCATGCGCCGTCGGCCTTGGCGGGTCCCGGCCGGCTGGGGGCAAAGAGGGCCACCGGGTCCTCGATGCCACGCAGAACCAGCGTCCCGAGCGCTTTCATGGGATGCCGGGTTGCGGCGGCGGCGAAGACGGCCGAGGCGACCAGCGGTTCGCCCAAGGTCTTGGTGGCGCCTTCGATTCGGCTGGCATGGTTGACTGCCGGCCCGATCACCGTGAAGTCGAGCCGCTGCCTGGTGCCGATGTTGCCGAACTCCACCTCTCCCAGGTGGAGCGCAAGCCTGAAGCGGAGCGGCAGATGCCCCTCGCCGGCCAGCTCGGCGTTCAGCCTCTCGCAGCCCGAGGCAGCATCGAGAGCCGCTTGCAGCGCGCGGTCGCAGACGGTGTTGGGGGCCGCCCCGGCTTCCACCGGGAAGACGGCCAGCAGGCCATCGCCGAGAAACTTCAGGATTTCGCCGTCTTGGGCCTCGATCGCTGCGCCGATGACGTCGAACCAGCGATTCAGCAGTGCTACGACCTGGCGGCGCGGCAGGCTCTCGGACAGCGCGGTAAATCCGCGCAGATCGCTTATAAGGATCGCGGCGGTGATGGTCTCGACGTCGCCGCGCTCGATCTGGCCGCGGTATACCAGGTGGCCGGAACGCTTTCCGAGATAAGCCTGAAGAAGGTTGTCGGCGATCTGCCGTAGGATCATACGCTCGGCAAGCGGCGTGATGAGGCGGGAAGCCGCACTCAGTTCGGTCTGTGCCGCTTCGTCAAAGCCGCCCGGCACGCGCGTAGCGAAGGACGCGACCGCAGAGCGCGTCGAGTCGAGGGTCGGCAACGGCAGCATCAGATAGTCGGTCATGCCTTCGGCCGCCAGTTCGTCGATCAGCGGCAGACCGCCGCTGGCGGCCGGTGCGCGCCAGCGAAAAGGTTTCTCACTCTGGTCGACCAGATAGGTCGGGCTGTTGAGGTAGGAAGGGTTGGTCAGGACGCCAGCGCGGGCGATGCTGGGCTTACGATCCAGCACACCGTCGCGCCAGACGACCAGCGAGCCGCTCTCCTCGGGATGAAGCGCCTCCAAACCGAGGGAGGCGCGCCAAACCGGCAGGCCCCGATGGGTCAGTAAGGCACAGAAGCTCTCGAATAGCTCCGGGATTGGGCGCTTGGCTTCGATCTCTTCGACCAGCCAGGTGGAGAGCTCGGGGAGTGGCATGGGCCCCATCGGGTCGTGCGGGTGCCTCGCGGCACTTCGGGCGCGCAGTCTGGCTCAGAGGGCCGAAGAAGTTAAGCGATGCCGGGCGGAAATAGCGCCCTGCCGCCGCTTGGCCGCGCTTGCAGCGACGGTCGCGCCAGCTATTATGCGGCCCTCGCCCGGCATGCCCCTGTGGCGGAATTGGTAGACGCGGCAGACTCAAAATCTGTTGCTGGCAACAGCGTGCTGGTTCGAGTCCGGCCAGGGGCACCAATCATTGAGCTGAAACCGGCCGAAGCTCCTGCGCGGGGCAGCCCCGTCGTCCAGTCAGGGCGCCCGGTCGGCGCCAGGGATCGCGGCTTTCCGCTTGTGGGTTCGCGCGTTCGCTCTTCCGTTGGTTGACACCTATTTTTCACCCTGCCTAAAGTCCGGGCACGGGGGCCCGCGTCGCGCGAGCCCCGCGCTCGCTAAAGAAATCTCGTTTTCTCAACGCACTACCTCAACAGGGGAGGTTTCAAGTGAAACGTCGAATTCTGGCGGCCTCCGTCAGCATGGCCTTTGCGCTCGCCATCGCGGCGGGCGCGCAGGCCAAGACCTTGGTCTATTGCTCGGAAGGCAGCCCCGAGGGCTTCTATCCGGCGCTCTATACCGCCGGCACCACCTTCGATGCCTCGTCGCGCGCGATCTTCAACAAGCTGGTCGAGTTCGAGCTCGGCACCACTCAGGTAGGCCCCGGCCTCGCCGAATCCTGGGAGGTCTCGGACGACGGGCTGGAATACACCTTCCACCTCCGTCATGGCGTCAAGTTCCAGACCACGAACAATTTCACGCCGTCGCGCGAGTTCAACGCCGACGACGTGATCTTCAGCTTCATGCGTCAGCTCGACCCGAACCACCCGTATCACAACGTGGGCGGCGGCAATTACGAGTACTTCAATGCCATGTCGATGCCGGATCTGCTGAAGGAGATCGTCAAGGTCGACGATTACACGGTGAAGTTCGTGTTGAACCGTCCCGAGGCGCCGATGATCGCCAACTTGGCGATGGACTTCGCCTCGATCGTCTCGGCCGAGTACGCGCAGCAGATGCTCGATGCCGGCACGCCGGAGAAGGCCGACCTCGAGCCGGTCGGCACCGGCCCGTTCCAGCTTGTCTCCTACCAGAAGGACGCCGTGATCCGTTACAAGGCCCACCCCGACTATTGGAAGGGAAAAGCGGCAATCGACGACCTGATCTTCGCCATCACGCCGGACAACACGGTGCGTTATCAGAAGCTGAAGGCCGGCGAATGCCACGTCATGCCCTATCCGAATCCAGCCGACATCGAGGCCATGAAGAATGACCCCGACCTCAAGATGTTGGAGCAGGAGGGACTGAACGTCGGCTACCTCGCCTACAACACGCAGCAGCCTCCGTTCGACAACGTGAAGGTCCGCAGGGCCCTCAACATGGCCATCAACAAGCAGGCCATCATCGACGTGGTGTTCCAGGGCGCCGGCAAGGTTGCCAAGAACCCGATTCCGCCGACCATCTGGTCGTACAACGAGGCGACCAAGGACGACCCCTACGATCCCGCCACCGCCGAGGCCTTGCTGAAGGGAGCCGGGATCACCAACCTGACGACCAAGATCTGGGCAATGCCGGTGCAACGTCCCTACAACCCCAACGCGCGGCGCATGGCCGAGCTGATCCAGGCCGACTGGGCCAAGGTCGGCGTCAAGGCCGAGATCGTCTCTTACGAGTGGGGCGAGTATCTGGAGCGCTCCAAGGCAGTGGACCGCGACGGCGCCGTGCTGCTGGGCTGGACCGGCGACAACGGCGATCCCGACAACTTCCTTGCCGTACTGTTGGGCTGCGACGCAGTCGGCGGCGCCAATCGCGCTCAGTGGTGCTATCAGCCCTTCGAGGAACTGATCCAAAAGGCCAAGATCACCTCCGACCGCGCCGAGCGTACCAAGCTCTACGAAGAGGCACAGCTGATCTTCAAGGAGCAGGCACCCTGGGCCACGATTGCCCACTCGGTGGTCTTCATGCCGATGCGCAAGGAAGTGACCGGCTACAAAATCGATCCGTTTGGCGGTCACGTCTTCTACGGCGTCGACATTCAGTAGTCGCCGCCTAGAGA
>JBOHKJ010000432.1:0-10933 GCA_050728975.1 Kiloniellales bacterium
GTTCGAGGGGCGCCTGCTGCCGGTCCTGGTGCCGCCCTGGAACCGCCTCGACGAGAGCCTGTTGCCCAATCTCGCCGCGCTCGGATTCGCAGGGCTTTCCGCCTACGGACCGCGCCCGGCCGCCGGAACCCATGGCCTCACCCAGGTCAACTGTCATCTCGACCTCATCGACTGGCAGGGCAGCCGGGGATTCCTGGGCGAGACTGCGGCGCTGGCGCTGCTGACCGGCCATCTGGCCGCACGCCGCGAGGGACGTGTCGACCCGGAGGAGCCGAGCGGCATCCTCAGCCATCACCGCGACCACGACCCGGAGACCTCGGATTTCCTCACCAGGCTGCTGACCTTCCTCGCCAAGCAGCCGGGCGCGCGCTTTCCGGCGACCGCCGAGGTCTTCGCCATGGCCGGCGTGCACGCTATAGCTCTCTCATGACCCGCAGCTCCTATCCGAGAACCGGCATCCTGTTCGACTATCTGCGCGCTGCGGTCGGGCTCGGCGTCGGCATGGTGCTGCTGTTGTCGGCGCCGGGGAGCCCTGTCATGATCGCGCTTTCCGGTGCCGTCATGGCGCTGTTCCTGCTATTCGCGATTAGAACCCTGCAGCGCCAAGCGATGGAAGTGACGGTCAGCGACGAAGCGATTGCGACCACCGGCTTGCGGAGCGCGCGCCTGCCCTGGGATCAGCTGCGGCGCCTCAAGCTTCGCTACTACGGCGGTCGGCGCAGCCGCGACAAGAGCAAGGGATTCATGGAGCTGACCCTGGCCGGCGGCCGCGGTCCCAAGCTGCGCTTCGAATCCTCCCTCCCCGCCTTCGAGGATATCGCGCGCCGCGGGCTGGCGGCGGCACGGGCGAGCGGCGCCAGGCTCGACCCGGCCACGCTCGGCAATCTGGAATCGCTCGGCATCCTCGACGACCGGGCACCCTGATGCCGTTGTCGCGCAGCACGACACAGCCGGCATGAGAGAGATCCTCCAGGTCCACGACCTCAGGGTCGGCTTCCAGTTGCCCGAAGGCTGGCTCGCGGCGGTGCGCGGTGTGTCCTTCGACGTCCGCCGCGGCGAGACCGTGGCGCTGGTCGGCGAGTCCGGTGCCGGCAAGTCGGTGGTCGCCCAGGCCATCATGGGCATCCTGCCCCAGCCGGCATCGATCGAGAGCGGCGAGATCCTGTTCGCCGATCCAGAGGTAACGGACGAGCGCGGCCTGCCGCGCATCGTCGACATCGCCAAGCTGGAGCCCGACTCCAAGGCCATGCGCGCGATCCGCGGCGGGCGCATCACCATCGTGTTCCAGGAGCCGATGACCTCGCTTTCGCCGGTCCATACGGTCTGCGAGCAGATCGGCGAGGCCTTGCGCCTGCATCGCCCGGTGAGCCGGTCGGAAGAGCGCGAGAAGGTGCTGGAGATTCTCCGGCTGGTCGGCTTTCCAAACCCTGAGCGCGCGCTCGATACCTACCCCTTCGAGCTGTCCGGCGGCCTTCGCCAGCGCGCGGTGATCGCCATGGCGCTGATCTGCCGGCCGGCGCTGCTGATCGCCGACGAGCCGACCACCGCACTCGACGTCACCATCCAGGCCCAGATCCTCAAGCTGCTGAAGGACCTGCAGCAGGAGCTGCAGATGGCGGTGCTGCTGGTGACCCACGATCTCGGCGTGGTCGCCAACCTCGCCGACTCGGTGGTGGTGATGTACCACGGCGAAGTGATGGAAGCGGGACCGGTCGAGGCGATCTTCCACGATCCGCGCCATCCCTATCTCAAGGCGCTGCTGCATGCGGTGCCGCGCTTCGGCCGCGCGCCGGGCGAGCGTCTGCAGCCGATCCGCGAGATCGAGCATCTGCACGGAAGCAAGCTGCTCGCCAAGAAAGTTCCCGCGGCAAGCACGACCGCGAGCAGGAGCCCCGGCATCGAACCGCCGCTGCTGACCGTCGAGGGTGTGACCAAGCGCTTTTATTTGCGCAAAGGAGCGTTCGCGCGCGGCGGCGGCGAGGAAGTGCTGGCGGTCGACGACGTCAGCTTTACCGTCGAGCGCGGCGAGTGTCTGGGCCTGGTCGGCGAGAGCGGCTGCGGCAAGACCACGCTTTCGAAGGTCATCCTGCGCGCGCTGACGCCCGACGCAGGGCGCGTCACCTTCGACGACGGCAGCGGGGCGATCGACGTGCTGAGCCTCAAGGGCGAAGCGCTCACTCGTTTCCGCCGCCAGATCCAGTTCATCTTCCAGGACCCCTTCGGCTCGCTCGACCCCCGCATGACGGTTTCCGACATCCTCGCCGAGCCACTGGTGATCCATCGCGAGGGCAACGCCGAGCATCGCACCGCGCTGGTGAAGGAGCTGATGCAGGTGGTGGGATTGAACATCCGTCACCTCAATCGTTATCCCCACTCCTTCTCCGGGGGCCAGCGCCAGCGCATTGGCATCGCTCGCGCGCTCGCGCTGCGCCCGGACCTCTTGATCTGCGACGAGCCGGTCTCCGCCCTCGATGTCTCGATCCAGGCCCAGATCCTCAATCTGCTGAAGGATCTGCAGAAGGATCTGGGGCTCACCTATCTCTTCATCAGCCACAACCTGGCAGTGGTCGACTACATCGCCGACCGCATCGCGGTGATGTGCCGCGGGCGACTGGTCGAGCTGGCGCCGCGCGAGACCCTGTTCCGCGAGCCCACCCATCCCTACACCAAGGCGCTGCTGGCGGCAGTGCCCGAGCCGTCGCTCGACAAGCCGCTCGACCTCGCCGCGCTGATGGAAGGGCGCGCCTCCGATCCGGCCGCCTGGCCGCGCCCCTTTACCGTCTCGCCCGAGCGGCGCTTGCGAATGGTCGACCTCGGCGCCGGCCACTTCGTGCGCGCCGAGCCGGAGCTCGCCAAGGCGGAGGCGGTCGCCTGATGCTGACCTATCTCGTCCGCCGCCTGCTCATCATGATCCCGACGCTGCTGGCGATCAGCGTCATCGTGTTCGTCATCATCCAGCTGCCGCCCGGCGACTACCTCGAAACCTACATGGCCGAGCTGCAGGCCCAGGGCGAGTCGATCAACTCGGCCAAGATCCAGTTCCTGCGCCACCAGTACGGTCTCGACCGGCCGCTGCACGAGCAGTACGGGCTCTGGGTCTGGGGGTTGCTGCATGGCGACCTGGGCTTCTCCTTCGAGTACCAGCGCCCGGTCTCGGAAGTGGTCGGCGATCGCTTGTGGCTGTCGCTGGTGGTCGCACTCTCGACGATTATCTTCACCTATGCGGTCTCCTTCCCGATCGGCATCTATTCGGCGGTGCGCCAGTACAGCCTCGGCGACTACACGCTCTCGCTGCTCGGCTTCCTCGGGCTCGCCATACCCAATTTCCTGCTGGCGCTGGTGCTGCTCTACTTCGCCAACGTCTGGTTCGGCACCTCGATCGGCGGCCTGATGAATCCGGAGTTCGTCGACCAGCCCTGGAGCTGGGCCAAGGCCCGCTCGGTGCTGGAGCACCTCTGGGTGCCGGTGCTGGTGATCGGCACCTCCGGCACCGCGGCGATGATCCGCCGCCTGCGCGCCAACCTGCTCGACGAGCTGCAGAAGCAGTACGTGGTGACGGCGCGCGCGAAGGGACTCTCGCCCGGCCGCCTGCTGCTCAAGTATCCGCTGCGCCTCGCCATCAACCCCTTCATCGCCGATATCGGCAACTTGCTGCCGCAGGTGGTCTCGGGTGCGGCCATCGTATCCGTCGTGCTGGACCTGCCGACCACCGGCCAGATGCTGGTGACCGCGCTGCAGAGTCAGGACATGTATCTCGCCGGATCGTTCCTGATGTTCCTCGCGCTGCTGGTGGTGATCGGCGTGTTCCTGTCCGATCTCGCGCTGGCCGCGCTCGATCCGCGCATCCGTCTCGGCGGCGGGGTGACGCGATGAGCGACACCACGCGGAGCGGCACCGGCGGACACGGCCTCGGGCACTACGTCAACACCGCCCCCTTCGATCCCAACAGCGTCGAGACGCTGACGCCGGCCCAGGAGCGCTACTACCTCGCCTCGCAGTGGAAGATCATGTGGTGGAAGTTCCGCCGCCACCGCCTGGCGCTGGTGTCGGGCATCTTCCTGCTGGCGTTCTATCTCTCGATTCTGGTCTCGGAGGTTTTGGCGCCCTACGAGCTCAACACGCGCTCGATGAATCACATCTATGCGCCGCCGCAGCAGGTGCACCTCTTCCACGAGGGCGAGTTCGTCGGACCCTTCGTCTATGGCCTGACCTTCAAGCTCAACATGGAGAACCTGAAGCGCGACTATTCCGTCGACACCAGGCGGGTCCAGCCGCTGCGCTTCTTCTGCAGCGGCGACCGCTATTATTTCTGGGGCCTGTTCGCCGGCGATTTCCACCTCGTCTGTCCGGCGAAGGGCGGAACGCTCTATCTGCTCGGCACCGATCGCCTCGGCCGCGACATGCTGAGCCGGATCGTCTACGGTGCGCGCATCTCGCTGACCGTAGGCCTGATCGGCATTGTCATCTCCTTCGCGCTCGGCACGGTGATCGGCGGTCTCGCCGGCTACTATGGCGGCTGGGTCGACGCTGCGGTACAGCGCGTAATCGAGGTCGTGCGCTCCTTCCCCGAGATTCCGCTGTGGATGGCGCTCTCGGCGATTCTGCCGGTGACCTGGTCGCCGACCCTGGTCTACTTCGGCATCACCATCATCCTCGGCCTGCTCGACTGGCCGGGGCTGGCGCGCGCGGTGCGCTCCAAGCTTCTGGCATTGCGCGAGGAGGAGTTCTGCGTTGCCGCCCAGTTGATGGGCGCTTCGCCGGCGCGCGTCATCGGCCGCCACCTGCTGCCGAGCTTCGCCAGCCACCTGATCGCCTCGGCGACGCTCTCGATCCCCACCATGATCCTCGGCGAGACCGCGCTTTCCTTCCTCGGTCTGGGCTTGCGCCCGCCGGTCACCTCCTGGGGCGTGCTGCTGAACGAGGCGCAGAACATCAACGTGGTGGCGCTCTATCCCTGGCTGATGCTGCCGGTGGTGCCGGTGATCCTGGTGGTGCTGGCCTTCAACTTCCTCGGCGACGGCATGCGCGACGCCGCCGATCCTTATCGGTAGGGCGTGACAGCGCTCAGCGCGCGATTGCCACCAGGTCGAGCGGCGCCTCGATGCCGCCGACCTGGACCGCGGCATGGCGCTCGGGCTCTGCCGGCGGGCGATAGCCCTGGGCGCAGGCGAGCGCATGGGCCTCGGCGGTGGCGAGCGCGCGGGTGCCGAGATCGCGGTTGTGCTTCTCGAGCTTGGCCGAGAGGTTGACCGCGTCGCCGATCACCGTGAACTCGAGCCGCGTCTCGTCGCCGACCGCGCCGAACAGGATGCGACCCGTGGAGACCGCGGCGTTGACCGCCGGCGTCTCCTTGCCGGCCGCGCTGCGCTCGGCGCGCCAGCGCTCGGCCTCGGCGATCAGGCTCTCCATCGCGCGCAGGGCATCGGCGGCGTAGCTCGGCGAGACCTGGGCGGCGCCGAATGTCGCCATGATGCCGTCGCCGAGGAACTTGTCGATGCTGCCGCCGTTGGCCTGGATCACCGGCACCACGCGACTCTGGTATTCGGCCAGCAGCTCCATGACCTCGCCGGCCGGCGTGCGCTGCGCCAGCCTGGTGAAGCCGCGCATGTCGACGTTGAGGATCGCGGCGTCGCGCAGCTCCCCCGAGCCGGCGGCGATCTGCTGCGCGGAGGCGCGGATCTTCTGCGCTATCTCCGGGGCGAAGAAGCGCGACAGCTCGCGCGCCGCCGCACTCTCGGCGACCGAGCGCACCAGGAGCGCGCGCCCGCGCACGATCGCGACGCCCAGGATCGCCGACACCACCAGAATCGAGATCATCTTGTCGAACTCGGCGCCTAAGAGGACCGAGTTCGAGGTGAGATAGCTGACGTAGTTCCGCGTGATCATGGAGTCCTGCGGGTCGATCAGGATGACGTAGAGCACCAGCCCGAGCCAGCCGAGCGCGGCGATCACCCCGGCGGCGAATACGAAACGTGCCTCGAAGCGCAGCGCGCGCAGTGCGATGAAGATGAAGACGTAGAGCAGCGTCGGCGCCTTGAGATAAAACGAAGCCGGCTGCTGGTAGGTCAGATGGAACGACCAGATGAGACCGAACAGGAGCGCCATGTCGATCACGATCGACAGCAGCAGGAACCAGCCGGGCAGCGAGGTGCGGTAGGCGAGGGCGAGCCGGATCAGCGTGAAGAGGAAGTAGGCGCCGATCACCCAGGGCACCGGGTGGAAGGGCTGCTCCATCGGCGCGGTCTTCGGCGAAATGGCGTAGAGCGTGGCGAACGTCAGGATGACTGCGAGCTGGATCCAGCCGATCAGGCGCTCGGTCGCATCTTCCTGGCTGCGGATCGCCTGGCGGACCCGCTCGGGAAGCTGTGCCTCCTTGGCTTTGGCCGCGAAGCCGAAGCGGCCGTGACCGGAAATGGCGCTCATGCTGCTCCGTGTCCTTGGTCCGAAACGCGTGCGATCCGGCAAAGCGGCGGCACTCGGCGCGCCCGACAGCTAACGACCGTTCCTCGTCTCTGGCCCATCGGAAGGACGTGAAGGGGTCGCGAGCGGCGCCCGCCTCACGGCGCCAGCACCAGGCCCTCGGCGGCGACCAGCGTGCCGGGCCGCGCCCGATCGGCTTCCTTGGCGACCGCATCGAGGATCTTGTCGTCGTGCAGCGGGTCGTGATGGAAGATCACCAGCCGCTTCACGTCGGCGGCCTCGCATATCCGCACGCCCTCCTGCCAGGTCGAATGGCCCCAGCCTTTGAAGCAGGCGTATTCCTCGTCGGTAAAGCTGGAATCGTAGATCAGCAGGTCGGCGCCGCGCACCAGCTCCATCACCGTCTCGTCGCGCTGGCCTTCCACATGCTCGGTATCGGTGACATAGCAGATCGCATGACCGCCATAGTCGATTCGATAGCCGGTGGCTCCGTTGGGATGGTTGAGCGCAGCGGTGCGCAGCCGCACGCCCGGCTCGGGCTCCAGCGTCTCGCCCGCGTTAAAATCGTGGTAGCTGACCTTGGCGGCGAAAATGTCCGGCGGCACCGGGAACAGCGGCGCCGCCATGAACTGGCACAGTGCGTCGTGCAGCGTCGAGTTGGGCTGCAGATGGCCGGACCAGACGCGCACCCGCGCCTTGGGATTGAACATCGGCCGGAAGAACGGCAGGCCCATGATATGGTCGAAATGCGTGTGCGTGAGGAAGAGGTCGGCCTGGTCCACTCCCTCGGCCGCGAGCCGGTTGCCGAGCAGGCGCAAGCCGCTGCCGGCATCGAAGATCAGCAGATGCTCGCCGCAGCGAACCTCGAGGCAGGAGGTATTGCCGCCGTAGCGCTGGTGGTCCGGTCCGGGACAGGCGATCGAGCCGCGCACGCCCCAGAAGCGGACCGTGAAATCGCCGTTGTCGGGCACGGTCGCTCGCTTCCCTTTCCGACCCGCTTTCTGTGCCGGGCCGCCGTCTTTGCCGGCCCCGGGGGCCGGCCATGATTTCGCCGGGAGTATGGTCTGGCGCTACCGGCAACGCCAGCCCGGGCGATTCGGGGAGGCCGGCGTGAGCGACGGTAACGGCCGCGAGCGACCGAGCGACCGCGGACAGATTTTCTTCGGCGTAGCGCTTGCCTCCTTCGCCGCCTACCAGCAGTTCAAGCTGCCGCCGGCGTTGCCGCTGCTGCTCGAGACTTACCACTACCCGAAGGTGCTGGCCGGCAGCTTCATGGCGGTCTACGCCCTGATGGGGCTGCTGCTGTCGCTGCCGCTGGGGCGCGTCATCGAGCGCGATGGCCCGAAGCGGCCGATCCTGGCGGCCCTGCTGCTGTTCGCGCTCGGCTCGCTCGCGGCGCTCCTGTGGCCGCACTCGGGCGCGATCGTTCTGGCCGGCCGGGCATTGGAGGGCGCGGGCTTCGCGGTCTGCGCAATCTGCGGCCCGGTGCTGGCCCAGGGCGGCGCCAGCCGGCGCCACCTGCCGCTGGTCTTCGGGCTGGTGGCTCTGTGGATTCCGCTCGGCCAGATCGGGGCGACGCTGGTGGCGCCGCTGGCCTTCGCCTCCTGGGGCTGGCAGCCGCTGTGGTGGCTGGCGATCCTGGGCTGCCTCGGCTTCGCCTATTGGACCGGTCGGATCGCCAACGGCGGGCGCAGCGCCTTCGCGCCGGCCGGACACCATGAGAGCCGCGCGCCGCCGCCGAGCCGCCGCGAGCTGGTCTCGCTGGTGATCGCCGGCTGCATCTTCATGGTGTGGTCGGGCCAGTACTTCGCCTTCGCCACCTGGCTGCCCCAGTACCTGGTGGAGGGTCTCGGCCTCGACATCCAGGCCGCGCTGCTCGGTTACCTCCTGCCGGTGGTGATTCTGTCGGTCTGCAACGTTCTGACCGGCCTGCTGCTGCGCCACGGCGTGCCGCTGATGCTGCTGCTCTCCATTGCGCTCGCCAGCCAGGCGCTGGTGTGGCTGCTGCTGCCCTGGATCGCCGGCGACTGGACCGGGCTTTTGCTGCTGGCCTTCTACGGCGTCGGCGCCGGGGTCGCGCCGACCTGTCTCTTCGGCCTGCCGGCGGCGATCGCCGGCGCGGCCCGCGCACGCGCTTTCGGCGTCATGATGACCGGACGCAATCTCGGCGTCCTGATCGGCCCCGTTCTCCTGCCGGCGATGCTGGCAGCGAGCGGCGAGTGGGCCGCGGCGGCGCCAGTGTTCGGCGTCGCGACCCTCGTCGTCTTCGGCTTCGCGATCTGGCTGGCGCGGCGGCTAGGGCAGGATCGGATCGGGTCGAATCGATCCGATCCGTGAATCCTGCTCTGATTCGATCGCTTGAGCATGACCTCCTCGGAACAGTGGAAACCGCTTTTCCGGGTCACGCTCGTGCGAACGCGGTTAGCTTGTCACGGCACCAAGCGATAGCCGCCGGGCTCGGTCACCAGGATCTCGGCATTGGAGGGATCGGCCTCGATCTTCTGCCGCAGGCGATAGACGTGGGTCTCCAGCGTGTGCGTGGTGACGGCCGCGTTGTAGCCCCAGACCTCGCCCAGCAGCGTGTCGCGCCCCACCACATTCGCGCCGCTGCGATAAAGATACTTCAAGATCGCGGTTTCCTTCTCGGTGAGGCGCACCTTCTTCTTGGTCTGGCCGTGCACCAGGAGCTTGCCGCTCGGCCGGAAGGTGTAAGGGCCGATGGTGAAGACCGCGTCCTCGCTCTGCTCGTGCTGGCGCAGCTGGGCACGCAGGCGCGCCAGCAGCACGCCGAGACGGAACGGCTTGGCGACGGAGTCGTTGGCGCCGGCGTCGAGGCCGAGGATGGTGTCGGCTTCCGACTGCGCGGCGGTCAGCATGATGATCGGCGCCTTGACGCCGTTGCGGCGCAGCAGGCGGCAGACCTCGCGCCCGTCCATGTCCGGAAGCCCGACGTCGAGCAGGATGGCGTCGAAGTAGTCGCCCTTGGCGATCTCCAGCGCCTCGGCGCCGGTTTCCGCTTCGCGGGTCGCGAATTCCTCGTGGAGACGAAGCTGCTCGCCGAGCGACTGGCGCAACGCGTCGTCGTCGTCGACCAGCAGAATCTTCTTGCCGATGCCGCTCGGTGCGACCTGTGCGCTCACCGGCGTCGCCGCCCTAGGCCCTGACCTCGACGCCGTTCCAGAAGGCCACCCAGTCCTTCAGATGGACAGCCTCCGGCTTCGGCGTGCGATAGGTCCAGGCCGCGGCCGGATTGACCGAATCCCCGACCACCAGGTCGTAGTAGCTGGCGTCGCCCTTCCAGCCGCAGACCGTGGTCTTGGGGCTGTCGCGGAAATGCGCGCGCGCGAGCGCGGCCGGCGGAAAGTAGTGGTTGCCCTCGACGACAACCGTCGCCTCGCTCTCGGCGACGACGACACCGTTCCAGATCGCCTTGGTCATGGCTGGATCCTCGGGGTCCTGCCGCAACAGCGGCGCTTGGCTGGCTGGCTCACGAGATAGCACCGGGCCGGCGGCCGTTCAACCGGACGAAAGCGGGGCTGCTCAGGGCGGATTGTACTGTTCTAGGGTTGCAGCAGCGCCGTCACTGCGCGGAACAGGCCCTGGCTCGGCTCGGCCAGCGCATCGGCCGCGGTAAAATGGTTGCGGCCCGGCAAGGGAACCTCGCTCACTGCGGCGCCCTGGCCGCGCCAGGTAGCGACGAAGTCCGCCTGCTGGCGCAGGAACTCGTCGGTCTCCTCGCCGCCGACCGCGCAGACGACCCGCGCGCCGGCCGGCGGCGTCATGCGAACCGGGCTGCAGGCGGCGACGGTTTGGCGGTCGATGCCGACCACCGCCTGATGGTAGCTGAGCCGGATCGGCTCGAGGTCGTAGACGCCGGAGATGCTGCAGGCGCCGAGCAGCGTGTGGCCGTTGCGTGCGCCCTGGCCGGCAAGTGCCGCCACCGCCAAATGTCCGCCCGCCGAGTGGCCGGCGACCAGCACCCGCGAGGCGTCGATGCCGAGGCTGCCGGCCCGGTCCAGCAGCCACGCGAGAGCGCGACCGACCTCCTCGACCATTTGCGCCACCCGCCCGGCCGGCGCCAGGGTGTAGTTGAGCGAAGCGAAGGCGATCCCGCGGCCGACGAAGGGCGGGGCGAGATAGCTGAAGTCGCCCTTGTCGAGCCCCTGCCAGTAGCCGCCGTGAATGAAGGCCAGCAGCGGCGCCCCGCCGGGCGGCTGAAGCGCGGCGGGGAAGAAGTCGAGCCGCTCGGCCGCGCCGGGCCCGAAGGCGAGGTCGAGGCGGCAGGCGAGCCGTGCCCGCACCACCGCGCTTTCGCTGGCCCAGCGGGCGAAATAGCCGGCATGCTCGGGCCAGCGGGCCCGCAAGTTCAATTGGCGGTCGAGGCCTGCTTGATCGTAGTGTCGGAAGACGATGTCGGCCACGCCGCTGCTCTCCTTTTCCCATGGGGGACACCGCCTTGACGGCGGGCGGCAAGGGTGACATCTCCCCTTGACGCTCGTAAAGGACCAGAAGG
>JBOHKJ010000433.1:0-7527 GCA_050728975.1 Kiloniellales bacterium
GCTGTAGGCCTCGACCGAGCGATCGGCGAGCGGCAGGCCCTCGGCATTGCCGCAGAGCCACGCGAGCCGGCTGCGCGCTGGCAACTCGCCGCGATCGATCGCCCGCGCGCGACCTATCGCCAGCATCTCCGGCGTCAGGTCGCAGACCGTGATCGAAGCCGGCGCGCTCGGCCCGAGGCGTTCGAGCGCCGCCAGCGCTATATCGCCGGTGCCGCCGGCGACATCGAGCAGGTTGAGGCCGGGGCGCGGCGCCATCCTATCGATCAGGACGCGTTTCCACAGCCGGTGGACGCCGCCGGACATGAGGTCGTTCATCAAGTCGTAGCGGCGCGCCACGCTGGCGAAGACGCCACGCACCCGCTCGCTCTTCTCCGCGGCCGGTATCTCCTGATTGCCGAAGAAGGCGGTTTTGCACGATTCCTCGCGGGCTTCTGGCATGGACTGCCTCGGAGTTCGGGAGGGCGAGCGACCATAGCCCAGCGCCCCCGCTTCGCGCTACTCTCGGCCACCCGGCGGCTCGGCCGGAGTCACCCCCCAAGGTCCATGAGCATGCCCGAATTGCCCGAAGTCGAAACGGTGGTGCGCGGCCTCCGGCCCAAGCTCGCCGGGCAGCGCCTGGTCCGGGTCGAGCAGCGGCGCCCCGATCTGCGCTTTCCTCTGCCTGATGACTTCGCCCGACGCCTGACCGGGCGCCGGGTCGAGGGGATCGAGCGGCGGGCCAAGTACATCCTGATGCGCCTCGATAGCGAGGAGGTGCTGCTCTGCCATCTCGGCATGTCCGGCCGCTTCACCTTCCAGTCGCGGCTCGGTGTCGCGGTCTCGGCCCACGATCACGTGATCTTCGAGACCGAAGCGGGCATCGAGCTGCGCTTCAACGACGCGCGCCGCTTCGGGGTCATGGACCTGGTGAAGACGCCGGAACTCGCCAGTCATCCGTTGTTGGCCGGGCTTGGGCCGGAGCCGCTGAGCAGCGCGTTCGACGGGCCGCTTCTGGCTGGGCGTCTGGCCGGGCGGCGCGGGCCGATCAAGGCGGCATTGCTCGATCAAAAGGTGGTGGCCGGGCTCGGCAACATCTATGTCTCCGAAAGCCTCTACAATGCCGGCATTTCGCCCCGGCGCCGCGCCTGTACGGTCCAGGGCGGACGCGCCCAGCGCCTCGCCGACGCGATTCGTAGCGTGCTGGAGTGGGCGATCGAGGCCGGCGGCTCTTCGCTTCGCGACTACGTGCAGGCTTCGGGCGAGCTCGGCTACTTCCAGCATCTCTGGGCGGTCTACGACCGCGCCGGCGCGGCCTGCCCCGACTGCGACTGCGATCTCGAAATCACGGGCGGAATCAAGCGCATCGTCCAGGGTCAGCGCGCCACTTTCTACTGTCCGCAGCGGCAACGATGAGCAGTGCTGCCTGCGGTTCGCGGTGCTCCTGCCCCCGCTTGTGCCGCTCGCCGGCCCTGGAGTAGAGAAGGCGACGATGGTTGTTCCCCGGGAAGCGACAATCCTTCGGCGGTTTCGCCTCGGCTGTCTGGCGCTGGCTTTGCTGCTCGCCCTGGTGGCACGGCCACTCGGCGCGCAGCAGGTCTTTCTCTCAGGGATCGACGATCTGCCGCTCATGCCGGGCCTGACCGAGCTGCCCGAGAGCGGCGTCATTTTTGACAAGCCCTCGGGGCGTATCGTCGAAACCTACGCCGAAGGCCCGGTCACCCGCGAGTCCGTGATCGCCTTCTATCGCCGCACCTTGCCCCAGCTCGGCTGGCGCGACCACGGCATGGCCGCCTTCCGCCGCGAGGGCGAGCAGCTCGCCCTGACCTTCTTGGGCGTTGACGGCGATCTGGTGGTGCGCTTCACCCTGCAACCGCAATAGCCGGGGCCGTATCTCGACCGCCGGTGCCCAGGACCATGGGGGCGGAGCGGGTGCTCGCCCGAGACGAAGGAGAAGCCGCACGATGGCCTACGAGAACATCCTGGTCGAGCGCCGCCAGCGGGTTGGCATCGTCACATTGAACCGCCCCAAGGCGTTGAACGCCCTTTGCGCAACGCTGATCGCTGAGCTGGAGCAGGCGCTCGACGATTTCGAGGAGGATCCAGAGATCGGCTGCCTCCTTATCGCCGGATCGGAGAAGGCCTTCGCCGCGGGAGCCGACATTCGTGAGATGAAGAATCGCGACTACAGGGATGTCTTCATGAGCGATTTCATCACCAAGGGCTGGGAGCGCGTCGCGCGCTGCCGCAAGCCGGTGGTGGCGGCAGTCGCCGGCTATGCGCTCGGTGGCGGCTGCGAGATGGCCATGATGTGCGACGTCGTGATCGCCGCCGACAGCGCAAAGTTCGGCCAGCCGGAAATCACCATCGGCACCATACCGGGGTCAGGCGGCACCCAGCGCCTGACGCGCGCTGTCGGCAAGGCCAAGGCGATGGAGTTGTGCCTCACCGGCCGTATGATGGACGCCGAGGAGGCAGAGCGCAGCGGCCTGGTTGCGCGCGTCGTGCCCGCGGCGAAGCTGATGGAGGAAGCGCTAGCGACCGCCGAAAAGATCGCGTCCTATTCGCAACCGGTCGTGCTGATGGTGAAGGAGGCGGTCAATCGCGCATTCGAAACCACGCTCTCCGAAGGGGTGCGATTCGAGCGGCGAGTTTTTCACGCGACCTTTGCGCTGGAAGATCAGAAGGAAGGCATGAGCGCTTTCGCCGAGAAGCGCAAGCCGGTCTGGAAGCACCGCTGAGATCCGGTGCCGGCCGTCAGCGAGTCCCGAGGGTCTTTTTCGGCTGCCGGAAGGGCAGAGAATCCGCAGCTTTCCGGGGCCCGGCCCGGCGCCCTTGACGCTCCGCCTGCCGCCCGATATAACCCCCGCCCCTCAGCTAGATTTAGCGAGACCAGGGGTTCAAGAGATGGCGCAACATAAATCCGCCAAGCAACGCATTCGCCGCAACGCGCGCCGCGCCGAAATCAACGGCACGCGCGTCAGTCGTATCCGCACTTTCGTGAAGAAGGTCGAACAGGCGATTTCGGGTGGAGACAAGACGGCCGCGCAGGATGCTTTCAAGGTTGCGCAGCCGGAGCTGCATCGTGGCGTAACGCGTGGCGTGCTTCATCGCAACACTGTTGCGCGCAAGGTGTCGCGGCTCGCTGCGCGTATCAAGGCGATGGCTTGACGCCCGCGGAACGAAAGCGCTCCGACGAAACGAAAGGCCGCCGTTCTCGGCGGCTTTTTTTTGCCGTGCATTCGCCAGAAACTATTTGTCGCTTGCGGGCGGAGAGCAGAGTTTGTGTGCTTCCCCACGGAGTCACCCCTGTTGCAGTGTCGAACTGGGTGCGCTCTGCAAGAAACTGCAGGGGACGAAGCTGATGCCTCGTCTCTGTGTCTTTGCCACCACTGGATGACAAAAGCTTGTCGTTCGCGCTTCGGACACGTTGCCTCGCTGGGGGTGCGCGAGTAGACTGTCACTCCTTCGAACGGGGGGCGCGCCGAGCTTCATCAGTCCGGCTCGCAGACAACAAAAGAAAACCTGTCGTGTTGCGTCGCGGCGTAATGCGGAGCGGCAGCAGGTCGGCGAGGGGAGCGCTCGGGGTGGACGTCGAATTTTCTCTCTGGCCGTGGGATGACGCAAAAGTCGACCGCGGTCTTCCCGCCGCTGCCCTTCGATGGCTCCAGGCGTGATCGGCGATCGGAAGAGTATGGGACAAGCGATAGTTGGGCGACTGCCTGTGTGGACGCTGTCCGGCTCGGCCGGACGCTTCGCCGCACCGGCGGATCGTCGAGTCTCGTTCCTGCCGGCGACGCGGGTCCTCTCGCTCAGAGTGCGATAGAGCGGTGTTGGGAGGTGGCATGGTGGGGGGCGATCACCTCCAGGTCGACGAGTGCTGGGCACGGGTCCGCGGCCGCCTGCGCGGCGAGGTTGGCGAGGCGGCCTTCCGAAGCTGGCTGAAGCCACTCACTCTGGTTCACAGCAAGGCGCAGGTGGTGCGCCTCTCGGTTCCGACCCGCTTTATGCGCGACTGGGTTGTCAGCAACTATTCCGTGCGTCTGGGCGAGCTGTGGGGTGAGGAAGTCGGCCAGGGCTACACGGTCGAGATCGTGGTTCAGCCGCCGGCGCGTCCCGGAACCAGCACCAGGCGGCCGCCAGACGATGACGGGCGCCCGGGCGAACCGATGACAGGCCCGGGTCTGGCTGCCGCCGCCGCCGCTGTTGCGGCACAGGCAGTCGGCGAGGCCGCCCAGCGGCGCATCGCCAGCCATGGCGACGAGACCAACCGCTTCGATCTCACGGCCCCGCTCGATCCGCGCTTCACCTTCGAGAATTTCATCGTCGGCAAGCCGAATGAGCTGGCCTTCGCTGCCGCTCAGCGGGTGGCCGAGGCCAAGGTGGTTCCCTTCAATCCGCTGTTCCTCTACGGCGGGGTCGGGCTCGGCAAGACCCACCTGATGCATGCCATCGCTTGGCAGATCAAGAAGCGCACGCCGGAGCGGCGGATCATTTACCTATCGGCCGAGAAGTTCATGTACCAATTCGTCCGAGCGCTGCGGATCAAGGACACCATGGCCTTCAAAGAACAGTTCCGCACCGTTGATGTGTTGATGATTGACGACGTGCAATTCATCGGTGGCCGTGAAGCGACGCAGGAAGAATTCTTTCATACCTTCAATGCGCTGGTGGACCAGAATCGGCAGGTGGTGATCTCGGCCGACAAAAGCCCCTCGGACCTGGAAGGGGTGGAGGAGCGGATGCGCTCGCGCCTCGGCTGGGGCCTAGTGGCGGACATCCATCCCACCACCTACGAGCTCCGCCTCGGCATCCTGCAGGCCAAGGCCGAGCAGATGGGGGCCAACATTCCGGCCAAGGTGTTGGAGTTTCTGGCCCATAAGATCGTCTCCAACGTCCGCGAGCTGGAAGGAGCGCTGAACCGGATCGTCGCCCACGCAACGCTGGTCGGGCGCCCGATCTCGCTGGAGGCGACCCAGGACGTGCTGCACGACCTGCTGCGCGCCAACGACCGCCGGGTGACCATCGAGGAGATTCAGAAGCGGGTCTCTGAGCATTTCAACATTCGCCTTGCCGACATGCATTCGGCGCGGCGCGCCCGGGCGGTCGCCCGCCCGCGCCAGGTCGCCATGTATCTCGCCAAGCAGCTGACCTCCCGCTCGCTGCCGGAGATCGGCCGCAAGTTCGGCGGCCGCGACCACACCACGGTAATGCACGCGGTGCGCAAGATCGAGGAGTTGAAGTCGATCGACGCCAGCTTCGCCGAGGACGTCGAGCTCCTGCGCCGGATGCTGGAAAGCTAGCCAGCAGGGTCCAGGAATCCGCGCCGGGTAGACCACGCTGTGGGGGCCCGTTCGGGGCTTTTTTTGTGGCTCCCTGCGGGGGCCTTTCGGGGGCTCGGCCGGGGGCGCTCAAACGCGCTTAAAGCTTACGTTTCGGGCCCCTCTCGGGTATAGTGTCGAACCGTATCGCGCCGGCGCCGATTCCCGTAAAATTCAAGCGTGCGAGGCGGGTGGCGGCCCCCGTTCCCGGGAACCCGTCGCGGGCCGCCCCTGCCGATCCTCGAAGGGGTAGTCTTCTAGGGGACGATCTTCAAGGGGTGACCTTCGTAAGGGGGTCGGAACGGAAACCGGCAGGAAATATTCAACCGCGGAATCGAAACTCGAACAGGCCAATGAAACTGACCATCGAACGCGCGGCTCTTTTGAAGTCGCTGGCTCACGTGCAAAGCGTCGTCGAACGGCGCAACACCATTCCGATCCTGGCCAACCTCCTGCTCGAGGCGGGCGATGGCAGGCTGTCGCTCACGGCCACCGATATGGATCTCACCATCGTCGAGGAGGTGACGGCTGAGGTCGGGCTGGGCGGTGCCACGACGGTGCCGGCACATACGCTCTACGACATCGTGCGCAAGCTGCCCGAGGGCGCGCAGGTCGCGCTCGCCGTGGGCGGCGAGGGCCAACAGATGACCCTCTCGGCCGGTCGCTCCACGTTCACGCTGCAGACCCTGCCGAAGGAGGATTTCCCCTCCATGGGCGCGGGCGAGTTGCCGCAGGTCTTCACGCTTCAGGCCGGCGAGCTCAAGAATCTGATCGATCGCACGCGCTTCGCCATCTCCACCGAGGAGACGCGCTACTACCTCAATGGCATTTATCTGCACGCCGCCAAGGCGGGCAAGCTCCCAGTCTTGCGCGCAGTGGCGACCGATGGCCACCGGTTGGCGCGCTTCGAGATGCCGCTGCCCGACGGCGCGGCGGAGATGCCGAGCGTCATCGTGCCGCGCAAGACGGTGGGTGAGGTGCATCGCCTGGTCGAGGGCAGCGACCAACCGGTCGAGGTCGCGCTTTCGGACGCCAAGATCCGCTTCGCCTTCGATTCGATCGTCGTCACCTCGAAGCTGATCGACGGCACCTTTCCTGACTACGAGCGCGTCATCCCGAGCGGCAACGACAAGGAAGTGCAGGTCCACTGCAAAACCTTCGCCGAGGCGGTCGATCGCGTCTCCACCATCTCCAGCGAGAAGAGCCGTGCGGTGAAGCTGGCCCTCGCCGACGGCACGGTCACGCTCTCGGCGACCAGCCCGGAGAACGGCACCGCCGTCGAAGAGGTCGAGGTGACCTACGGCGGCCCGGCGATCGAAATCGGCTTCAATGCCCGCTATCTGCTCGACATCGCTCAGCAGATCGGCGGCGAGACGGCGGGCTTCGCGATGGCGGATGCCGCCTCCCCGACCTTGATTCGCGATCTCGACGACGCCAGCGCGCTCTACGTGCTGATGCCGATGCGCGTCTAGGCCGCTCGTGCGCTTGGTTCGCGGAGCTACCGCTTGAGCAGGGCGACCCTAAGCCGTCGCGAAGCGAGCAGCCTTCCCGAGGCGGCGGCGGCCCGCCTCTATGTGCGGCGCCTGGCGCTCGTCGCCTTTCGCAACTACGCCGCGGTCGAGCTGGCGGCCGAGGGACGACCGCTGGTACTGACTGGCGCTAACGGCGCCGGCAAGACCAATCTGCTGGAAGCGCTCTCCTTCCTCGCGCCGGGACGCGGTTTGCGCAATGCGCGCCTGAGCGAGGTCGATCGTTGTCCGGCCGGAGGCCAGGCGCCGGGCGACCAACCCTGGGCGGTTGCTGCCGAGCTCGAGACGCCCGAGGGCGCGCGCAGCATCGGCACCGGACGCGAGGCGAGCGATCCTGATGCCGCCGATCCAGCGTCGACGGCGCGCGAGCGGCGGCTGGTCAAGATCGATGGCGCCTTCGTGCGCGGCCAGCAGGCGCTCGCCGAGATCCTGGCGGTGGTCTGGCTGGTGCCGCAGATGGACGGCCTGTTCCGCGATTCGCCCGGCGGTCGGCGGCGCTTCCTCGATCGCCTTGTCTATGGCTTCGACCCGGCTCACGCCGGGCGCGTCGCCGCCTACGAGCAGGCGTTGCGCGAGCGCTCGCGCCTCTTGAAGAACGGGCCGGCGGACGCGGCCTGGCTTTCGGCGCTGGAAGATACCATGGCGCGTCACGGCATCGCGATCGCCGCCGCGCGTCGCGGCCAGGTCGAGCGCCTCAACCT
>JBOHKJ010000434.1:0-5652 GCA_050728975.1 Kiloniellales bacterium
CTTGCGCCAGGGAGCTTCAGGAGCGCCATCCCGACCTGGGCGCGATCCTGCTCGAATGCTCCATGCTGCCGCCCTACGCCAAGGCGGTCCAGGCCGAGACCGGCCTGCCCGTGTTCGACTTCCTCACCATGATCGACTATTTCTACGCGGGCGCGCACCGCCGGGCTTACCGGGGCTATTACTGACGCCTGCCCTAGTGGTCGAAATCTGACGGATGGCACCCGGCCAGCACCCCACGCTGACGGACATGCGGGAGCGGCCGGTCGTGCCCTGCTTGCGACAGCACACACGCTAGAACCACATATCCGCGATGCATCGACCGTCGCGCGGGAGATCTTTCCAACTGTCTAGCCCGTCGAAGTGATCCACAACGATAGAGCCCACAACCTCAGGTTCCGCGAGTCGGAGGTTGACGGCGATACGACGGCGATCGTCCTCGCTGGGCGCGCTGGCACGCCAATAGGCGACGCAACCGCAATTCGGGCAAAAATGAAATCCAATAGTCCGGTTACCCCGGGCGTATGCGTGCGTTGGACCCGAAACCCGGATACCTTCGTTTTCATAGTCATAGGCCCAAAGCACCCCGTAGCGGCGACAGACGGTGCAGTTGCAGGCAGTAGCGGAATCGGGGACACCTTCAAAGCTCCAACGGACGGCGCCGCAATGACAGGAACCTTCGATCATTTCGGTGAGCCTTTCCTCGGTTTCGCTGAAACGGGCTACCCACTCCAGGTCTTGATCTTGGCAGCTCCCGGAGCACCAAGCTTTTCGGGGAATATGCCGTACCAGTTCGTGAGGCGCATATCACAAACCGCGGCTTCTGGGGCCATGAGCCGTCCTAGCCCAAGCGACATCGGAGCGGCGGTACTGTGACCGGAAGCGGCGCCTGTGTTGGCACGTTATCGGACTGCAGCGCAGCGTCCGGGAGTGGGCAATCCGGCAGGGCTGGCGCAGTCGGCCGGTGCGCTAAGAGCAGGCGCAAGGCATCCTCGTGGCGGCGCTGGGTATGTCGGTGGCGCACTTCGGGTACGATGAGGGCCGGCTGGCCTCCTGCAGGATGCATGTGCGACCTTGGGCGACAGCTTCCGGATCGGTGAGCAGAAGTCGAAATTGGAAGGCGACCGCTGCTCGTGGCGGACACAGCGTCGCTTCCTCTGTCCTGGCCGAGGGACCTGTGCGACAATCACGATACTCTATCTGTGGAAGCCATGGTAATATGATTCCCGATGCTCTGAGCCACGGTACTTGCCGGCTCAGGGGGCAGGGTTGCCCACGGAACGCCGCCTCAGGGGATAAGGGTTGCCCACGGAACGCCGCCTCGCCGCGCTCTTGAACGCCGATGTAGTCGGCTACTCCCGTCTGATGAGCAGCGACGAGACGGGAACGCTTCAGACGCTGAAAAGTTATGAGGCGCGCGTAATCGATCCGACGATCACGCGGAACAAGGGCCGTATCGTAAAGCGCATGGGCGATGGTTATCTAGTCGAGTTCGCCAGCGTGGTTGACGCAGTGGAATGCGCGATCGAGTGGCAGCGGCACCAGGTGGCCGAAGGTGAACAGCGGTTGACCTTTCGCATGGGCGTGCACGTCGGTGACGTCATCGTCGTTGGAGCAGATATTTATGGCGATGGCGTCAACATTTCCGCCCGGCTGGAAGCATTGGCCGAACCTGGCAGCATCGTGCTCTCCGAAGATGCTTACCGACAGGTGCGCGACCGAGTAGCGGCGCAGTTCCATGACTTGGGTGAGCACAAGATAAAGAACATTCCGCGCGCTCTGCGGGTCTGGGAGTGGCGCAGCGTGATGGCAGTGCCAAGCCGACTGCGGAATGTCAGCTTGTCGCCGGTCGAAGTTCCTTCAATCGTAATTCTACCGTTTCGAAATCTTACGGGGGATCCGGCCAACGACTACCTGGCCGACGGTTTCCGCATGGATATTCAGAACGCTTTAGTAAAAGTTTCGGGCCTGTTCATCATCGCGTCAGGCAGCGCATATGCGTTCCGCGGCGTTGGCGCTGAGGAGACGGGGGCCACGCTCAACGTTGGATATGCGCTGCAAGGGAGCATCAGGGCAGCTGGGAAGCGGATTCGCGTGTCGGCTGAACTAACCGAAGCGACTTCCGGGCGCATTGTTTGGAGTGACCAATTCGACCGCACGCTCGACGATTCGTTCGACCTGCAGGATGAAATTACTCAGCGTATTCTCGAGGCGATGAACGTCAAACTCATTCAGGGTGAACAGGCTAGGGTCTGGCACAAGACGCTCAAGGACCTGAGGGCCCTGGAAGCATTCTACAAGGGTGTGCACGCACTCTATCAGATGAACCGCGAGGGCATGCAGCGCGCCCGCCAGTACTTCGAGAGGGTGGCGGAGATCCGCCCGAACGTAGCTGTTGGTGCAACATGGGTCGCGATGACACACTGGTTTGACCTGCAGCGGGGCTGGAGCGATCTGCCGGAGAAATCGAAGGAGCTTGCGCGGCACTGGGCCGAAATTGCTGCGTCAATGCCGGACGCCGACGGGCAGGCTCACTCTGCCCTCAGCTGCCTCTACCTTCTGGAGCGGCGATTTGACGAAGCGCTGGCTGCCGGCCGTTGTGCCGTCGCCACCAGGCCGACCTGTGCTTATGCCAACTGCTTCTACGGCAATGTCTTGCACTATTGCGGCGAGTACGAACGCGCCATCCACCACATTAAGCTCGCGATTCGCACCCAGCCGCTGCATCCATCATTTTACCTCCAGATGCTGGCAGGCGCGTACCGGGCAGGTGGAGACCTCAAAGCTGCGCTACTTGCCTCCAAGCAAGCGCTGGAGCTGAGCCCAGGGGATGTTGCGAGCCAGGTCATTCTTGCAAGCGCATACGTCGGGCTGGGAATGCGGGATATGGCTCGTGAAACGGCCGCCGATATCCAACGCGTCGAACCTTCATTTTCTGTGACCCGCTTTATGGAAGGCCAGCCATATCGGGATGCCGGCACTGTAACTCAGTACGCGACGGAGCTTCGGTCAGCCGGACTGCCCGCGTAGCAATGCTCAGTCTGCTATGAAGTGAGGTTTGCTGATGCGGGCACCGCTCGACGCGAGAACATCGTCGGCGCGAACGTCCGCTCGTGGGCTAAGAGCCGAACTCCGGCGAGGATCTCCGAAGCCCGCGTGCGTCAGGTGGCTTCCATTGGAACTCGACCACTACTGCGCAGGCGCGTCAAAAGATTCACCCCTGGGCCCCTGGGCCTGATGCCGCCTTTCCAAGAGGCTTTGATTGCCGCCTTTGGTGCGGCAGTGACCGGTGAATCAGGCGAATGCGTCGGTGCACTGGCGACTGCCCCGTCTTCAGCGGACCGTCATGCCATCGAGGGGGATGGCAGGCGTCCTGCCCGCGATCAGGTCGGCGGTGATGCGCGCCGAGCCGTGCGCCATCGTCCAGCCCATATGGCCCTGGCCGGTGTTGAAATAGAGGTTCCGATAGCGTGAGCGCCCGATGATCGGCGTGCCTTCCGGCGTCATCGGCCTGAGCCCGGCCCACTGCTGCGCACGATCGTAGTCGGCGCCATCCGGGTACAGGTCCCGGGCGACGCCGAGCATGAAGTCGAAATCGCGCGCGGTGTACCGCGTGTCGTAGCCCGCGAACTCCGCCGTGGCCGTGATGCGCATGCGATCGCCGAACCGCGAGATGGCGACCAGGTTGTTCTCGTCGACCGAGCCGATCGTCGGCGGCTGCCGATGGTTGCCGATGGGGATCGTAAGCGAATAGCCCTTGATCGGATAGATCGGCAGCCTGACGCCGAGCTGACGGGCGAGAATCGGACTCTCGTTGCCCAGGCACATGACGTAGATGTCCGCCTGGAGATCGCCCTGCGATGTCCGCACGCTGGCCAGGCGATCGTCGTCCAGCTCAAAACCGAGAACCGCCGTGTCGTACCGGAACTCGGCGCCGCCGCGCTCGCACGCGGCGGCGATGGCGCTGGCGAATTTGTGGCAGTCACCGGTCTCGTCCGTGGGGCAGTAGATGCCGCCCGCGATCTTTTCTCTAGCCGAGGCCAGCGAGGGCTCCAGTTCGATGACCTGATCACGCTCGAGGACCCGGAGGTCCTGGCCGTCGTCGGCCAGAATCCGCATGTGCTCGACGGCGCGCTGGAGCGATTCCGGCGTGCGATGAAAATAGAGGATGCCCCGGCTGAGCCGATCGTATTCCAGAGCGTTGTTGGCGATCGTCTCGTGCAGAACCTTCTGCGAGTACATGCACAGGCGGTGCTTGCGCAGAGTATTGATGCGCGCCCGCTCCTCGGTGCATTGGCGCAGGAAGAGGAGCGACCAGCTCCACAGCCGAGGATCGGCCGACGGCCGGAAGCGCAGCGCCTGGTTCTTGGCGAACAGCGATTTGAGCAGGATCATCGGCGCCTGCGGCGAGGACCAGACGAACGCGTGGCCGGGCGCGATCATGCCGGCATTGCCCCAGCTCGTCTCGAGGGCCGCGCCCTCCCTGCGTTCCACCAGGACGACCTCGTGGCCGTCCTGCACGAGCTGATACGCCGTCGTCACGCCGACGATACCGCCGCCCATCACCAGGACACGCATCGATCATCCTTGCGCCAAACCGACCCCAGCCCCGCGGGGGCCGTGCTCGCACGTTCCGCACCCCGAGCCGAGCAACCGGTAGCCGTCGGATCTGAGCCTCGCTTGCCAGAATAGTGGCTCTCTGCACGCCCGACCAGTATCCGGGATCATGGCGGCAAGCCGGGCCTCATCCTGAGCTTCGGTCGAGGAACGTCAATGGCCGAACGGCTCGCTATTCGGCTCTGCCTTCACAGATTCGCGGCCGCGGGCCGCCAAGCGCGATCGGTCGCGTCGCGGTTGGCGCCGGCGTCGCGCATGCGGTGACCTTGCGGTACCGTCTCCCCGCGAACGATGACGCTCAACCGACACAGAGGAAGTCATGAAAATCGAAGAAGAGCTGAAACAGATGGGCATCGAGCTGCCGGATTTCGGGCCGCAGACCTATTACGGCGCGAGCTATGGCAAGATGAAGCCGTTCCACCGCACAGGCAACCTGCTGGTCCTTTCCGGGCACGTCCCCGACCTGCCCGACGGTACGGCCATGTTTCCCGGCCGGGTCGGCGCCGAGGTCACGGTCGAGCAGGGCTATGCCGCGGCGCGCCAGACCGCGATCAACTGCCTTGCCGGCATCAAGCAGGCGACCGGAGATCTCGACCGCGTGGTGGCGCTGGTCCGGACGCTCAACTTCGTCGTCTGCGCGCCGGGCTTCGCCGATCCCAATCTGGTATCGAGCGGACTGACCGATCTCTTCGCCGAGGTCTTTGGAGCCGAGCGCGGGATCGGCTGCCGCGCCACGATCGGCGTCATGTCCTTGGCCAAGAATCACTGCTTCGAGACCTGGATGGACGTCGAGTGCCGCTGATCCACGGTATTGGGGCATGAGCATTGACACCGTCGTCAAGCCATGTGCAGCATGATTTCATGCCAAGGGAAGCCGCGGCCACCAGGGAGGGCCGGACTTGATCCCCTCAGGGAGGGCCGGGCTGATCCCCTCAGGAAGGAATGACCTGGCCGCGTAGCGCCGACAAGAACGTGGAAGGCCGAGCCGGGTCGCGTCTGGAAGGAGGTCTTCGATGACGAAGCGATTGTCTTTGGGCG
>JBOHKJ010000435.1:0-2131 GCA_050728975.1 Kiloniellales bacterium
CACCGGCTGGCTTCGATCTAAACGCTTGGACGCTAGTAGCCGAGGGCGCAGCCGTCCTTGCGCGGGTCGGAGCCGCCGGTCAGCACGCCGCGTTGCCAATCGATGCGAATGGCCTGGCCGCCGCCGATCGGCTTCGCGGGGCGGACTGTCTCGTGGCCCAGCTTGTGGAGACCGCTGACTGTCGGCTTCGGCACGCCGTCTTCCACCTCGACCGGCCCGTCGGGCGTAGCGAAGACCCGCGGGAGGTCGATCGCCTCCTGAATGTCGAGTCCGTAGTCGAGCAGGTTGGAGACGAGGTGCGCATGCCCCACCGCCTGGTAGAGGCCGCCCATGACACCGAAGGGCATGACTGCCCGGCCGCCCTCCACCAGCATGCCGGGCAGGAGCGTATGAAGCGGCCGCTTGCCCGGCGCGATGCAGTTCGGGTGGCCCGGCGTCAGCACGAAACCGCGGGCGCGATCCTGCAGCATCACGCCGCTCATGGGCGCGCAGAGGCCGCTGCCGAACACCGAATAGAGCGAGTTGATGAAACTGACGGCGTTGCGATCGCGATCGACGACGCAAAGGTAGACCGTGTCGGAATGGGCCGGCACGCCGAAAGCGGCGGAACGGCTGCTGCCCTTCCGGTCCCGGATAGCCGCGGCGCGATCGCGCGCATAGGCGCGCGACAGGAGCCGCTCCACCGGAATCTCGGCGCGCTCCGGATCGGCCACGAAGTCGGCGCGGTCGCGGTAGGCGACCCGCGTCGCCTCGATCTGCAGATGAAAGCGATCCACCGAGAGCGGATCGAGCCCGCCGACGTCCAGCTCGGCAAGGATGTTCATGATTTCCAGCGCGGTGACGCCGTGGCAATTGGGCGGGCATTCGAGAACCTCGCAGCCCCGGTATGCGGTGCCGATCGGCGTCACGTAGTCGCCCTTGGTGGCGGTAAAGTCCTCCAGGCTATGGAGTCCGCCCAGGCCCTTCAGATAGCCGACGATGTCGTCGGCGACCGGGCCGCGATAGAAGCCGTCGCGCCCCTCGCGAGCGATCCGCTCCAGCGTGTCGGCCAGCCTGGGCTGATAGTGCAGCTCGCCTTCGCTCGGCGGCCGCCCGCCGGGCAGGAAGGTCGCCGCCGCGTTGGCATCGCCTGCCAGCAGCTCCTCTGCCTGGGCGAAATCCACGGCGACGCGGCTGTGTATCGGGTAGCCGTCGCGGGCATAGCGGATCGCCGGCGCCAGCAGCTCTGCGAGGTCCTTGGTTCCGTGATCCGCGATCAGCCGGCACCAGGCCTCGACGGCGCCCGGCACCGAGACGGCATGCGGTGTGTTGCGCTCGATTTCCCGGATGCCGCGCTCGGCGTACCACTCGGGCGTGGCGGCGGCCGGCGCCCGGCCGGAGCCGTTGTAAGCGATGACGCCCTCCCCGTGCGGCGAATAGAGCGTGAAGCAGTCGCCGCCCACCCCGGTCGAGCCGGGCTCGACCACGCAAAGCACCGCGCAGGCCGCGACCGCCGCATCCATGGCATTGCCGCCGCTCCGCAAGACGTCGATCGCCGTCGACGACGCCAGCGGGCTAGAGGTTGCCGCCATGCCGTTGGTGGCATGAACCGGCGAGCGGCCGGGCAGGTGAAGATTCCTCATCGCGTCCTCCCGATGCCTGAAGAGCGCCGCCTGTACGACGTCATCGCGGGGCCCTCGAATGCCAGCCAGGCCCCGCGTCCGGCGCTGGTCCGCACCGCCTCGGCGAAGAGCACGGCGCGGGCGAGGAAAACTGTGACGCCGGGCGACGTTTCGGTCCTTCCCTTGGTATTTTTTCTGGCGATAAAAGCGTTCGGACTCAATAGCTTGGCCTGTCATTATGAGAGTGGTCAAGGGCGCTGCGGCAATTCGCCGGAACGAAGGAGCGCCCCACGACACCCTGGCGGCGCCGAAAAGGCCGCCGGCCGGCCGCGCGCAGGGCCGCAGAACCTGGCTCGTTTCAAAGGCTTGACCGTTCATCGCGAGGCTCCTGGCCGGGGCGCCGGGCTTTCGCCGGCTCGGATCGGCAGTCGACTCGACAGCCTACAGGGCAATTGCCCGAATGTCAATAGACAGCGGTATAGGTACCTACGCGTCTGGCCGGCAAGGGCTTGGCGGCTTGTCTATACAAC
>JBOHKJ010000436.1:0-5015 GCA_050728975.1 Kiloniellales bacterium
GTCTTAAACGAATCTTAACAAGCTCAAGCTCCAATTGGTCCTAAACCCCCGCGCAACAGCGGTAGAAACGGGCTTCAATGTTTGCTCAAATCCTGACGGTTGTGCCTCTGATGTTGCCCCCGATACCCGCAACCGGTGTGTACGATGAACTCTACGCCCATGCGCCAAGCGTTGAGCGGATTGTGGCCCCGATCGCGATATCCCAGCCTTTTCCGACCGCCGCGGCCCTCGAATTGTCCAGCTTCTTTCCTGCCAGCGGCAGGCAGCCCACGTCTGATTTCTCGCGCTACGACAGCGCGCCGAGTCTGCAGCGGTTGGTCTTTGCCGCCCCTGCGCTGGCCGATTTGGCGTTGCACGCCCCCCTGCCGACGCAGGCCCTCCTGGGCGGCGCTACGCAGCTTCCGGTCAAAGGTTTCACCCTCTCTGATGTCACCGATGACTTGGCATGGCGGCGCGAAACAGCCGGTCGTCTGCGCGGAGTCTTCCAGTAAGAACGGGCTTTCGGCCGCGTAGGATGGCCAGGGCTCAAACGAACTCGGCGGTCTCGATCCGGTCCGGCCCAAACAGCTTGCCAGATTCCTCCTGCGTGTGGCGGAAGAAACGGTAGTCCGGATAGACCCGCCGAGTCATGTGGTGCGCTTCGTCAAAGAAGCGGGCAACCACACCAACCTTCACGATGCGATAGTGACGTGAGCCGTCGAGCTGCTCGAAATAGCGACTATTCAGGCAAGCCTGATAGTCGTCGCGGTGAACCAATGTCATCACGAAGCGTGTGAAGCCGCCGCCCGGCGCCACCGGTTGTGTAGTCTTTCTCGCGTTGTTGCCTTGCATCTCGCCGATCGCCATTTGCTATCGCACCTTAGAACGCGGTGGTGATAGGGGATTCTCGGCCCCCTTCCGGGGTTTCTGTCAAGGGGTCATTCTCCGCAAGGCAGTGCAAGGAGGGCAGGTTCACGAGGCCCTCAGGTCATCCTCCGTCGCTTCCACGAGCTTGACGATATGGGCCGGCGCACGCGGCCCACTCTCGAGGAAGACATGGTCCGAAGCCGCGCGATAGGCCACGGCCCCTAGCAAGATGTCCGCCGCCGCGCCGTCCGAGCTTGCCGGTAGGAGCAGGCGGGCGATGCGCCAATGGTCACGTCCCTCGGTCACCACCCGGCCGATATAGTAGATCGGCAGCCTCGTCGCTAGCGGGCGGTGGAATATCTCCAGGCGATTCTCACGCACTTCGGGTGGCACCAAGTCGTCCAGGTATTTGCCGGTCGCCTCGAAGCCGTAGAAATGAGTGATGGCGGTGCCGCTCAACCGACAGCGCAAGCGACCGTCGGCTTCGCGCACGAAGATAAAGACGTTGGGAAGAACCGACCGCGGCATGTTCTCCGGCCGAATGGCGCTCTTGAGCGGTAAGGCGCCATCCTGCCGCAGACCGAGCCAATAGGTGAACAGGTCCCTGACCGGCGGCTCGTCGATCAAATCAAAAAAGGACACCTCTGAACGAATCTCCGGACGCTAGGTTGAGGCTCGAATTGCGCTTGCTGCGCGGCCTGACGACCGCTCGGCCAGCAGAGGCCGAGCGGCGTTCACCGTTGACCGTGCGGGGATCGGCCGTTACCCGAAATGATGGTGAGCCCGGATGGGATCGAACCATCGACACCCTGATTAAAAGTCAGGTGCTCTACCACTGAGCTACGGGCCCCTGATTGCGGCCTAGGCGCGCGGACCATAGGTCCGGTCGTCAAGAGGGTCAACCGGGGACGCCCGAAGCGCTTTCAGTTCTCGCCGCCCTGGCGCCCTGAAAGGCGTTTCAAGACCCCAGCGCCGACGAAGCTCGACACGTCGCCGCCAAGGCGCGAGATCTCCTTGACGAAACGCGACGAAACGAACTGTTGGCGCTCGGAAGCCATCAGGAAAACGGTCTCGATTTGGTCGTCGAGGCGCCGGTTCATGGCCGCCATCTGGAACTCGTACTCGAAGTCAGAGACCGCGCGCAGGCCGCGAATCAGCAATCGAGCTCCCACTTGATGGCAGAAGTGGATCAGCAACCCATCGAATGGCCGGATCTCGATCTCCGCTCCGGCGGCCACCAGCGGCGCCACTTCTTCGCGCAACATCTCGAGCCGCTCCTCGAGCGGGAAGATCGGCCCCTTGCCATCGTTGCCGGCGACGCCGACCACCAGCTTGTCCACTACATGAGTGGCCCGCTGGACAATATCGAGATGGCCACGAGTAACGGGATCGAAGGTGCCGGGATAGACACCGATTCGCTTCGCGCTCATGCCGATCTCGCCCCCAGTTCCCGCATCTCAGGCTTTGCGCCTATTCCTGGTCATCGTTTTGATCGCCATCCTCTGCGAGGCGGGCGACCGACACCATGCGCTCGTCCTCGGCAACGTCGAGCAGCCGCACGCCGCGGGTTGCGCGGCTGGCGATCCTTATATCATTGACCGGGCAGCGGATCAGCTTGCCGCCGTCGGTCACCAGCACCAGCTGGTCGTCATCGTGAACCGGGAAGGCTGCCACCACCTTGACTGGCCGCTCGCGCCGACCGCGAGTCAGGTCCATCGCCGCTACACCCTGCCCGCCACGCCCGGAGATGCGGTACTCGTAGGCCGAAGTGCGTTTGCCAAGGCCGTCGTCGGCGACCGTCAAGATGAATTGCTCCTCCGCCGCTAGCGCGGCGATCCGCTGCTCGGGGAGGCGAATGGTTGGCGCTTCGGTGGCCTCGTCGCCGTTTCCGTTCGCCTCCTCGGCGTTATCGATCCGGCGGCGTGCATTCGAATAGCGAATGTACGCATCACGCTCCTCGGTGGTCGCCTTGGCGTGCTTCAAGATCGACATCGAGATGACTTCGTCGTCCCTGGCCAGCTTGATACCGCGCACTCCGGTCGAGGTGCGACCCGAGAAAATACGCACGTCGTTGACCGGGAACCTGATCGCCTTGCCCGAGGCGGTTGACAGCAAAACGTCGTCATCCTCGCCGCAGGTTTGTACGCTGACCAAGCGGCCGCCGTCTCCCTCGTCGAGTTTCATGGCGATCTTGCCGTTGGCCATCACGTAGGTGAAATCCGAGAGGCGATTGCGACGCACCCCGCCCAGCGAAGTGGCGAACATCACACAAAGCTCACCCCAGGCCTTCTCGTCCTCGGGCAGCGGCATGGTCGTTGTGATTGTCTCGCCTTGCTGCAAAGGCAGCAGGTTCACCAGGGCCCGGCCGCGCGCCTGGGGCGTGCCGAACGGCAGTCTGTAGACCTTGAGTTTGTAGACCATGCCGCGGGAAGAGAAGAATAGCACCGGCGTGTGGGTGTTGCAGACGAAGACCTGGTTGACGAAATCCTCGTCGCGGGTCGCCATGCCACGACGTCCCTTTCCGCCGCGCTGCTGGGCGCGATAAGAGCTGAGCGGCACGCGCTTGACCGCGCCGCTGAAGGTCACGGTGACGACCATGTCCTCGCGCTGGATCAGCGATTCGTCGTCCTGCTCGAATTGGCCCTCGGCAATCTCTGTGCGGCGCGGGTCGGCAAAGCGCCCTCGCAAATCGCCCAGCTCTTTGCGAAGCAGCGCCAGGAGCTTTTCCCGTGACTGAAGAATCTCTAGTAGTCCTTTGATGTTGCTGGATAACTCCTCAAGCTCCTCGGCGATCTTGTCGCGCTCCAGACCAGTCAGGCGCTGGAGACGCAGTTCCAGAATCGCCCGCGCCTGGGTATCCGACAGACGATAGGTGCCATCCTCTGCGATGCGATGACCGGGCTCGTCGATCAGCGCGATCATGCCGGCGACCTCGCGCGCCGGCCAAGCCCGCGACAACAATGCCTCGCGGGCGGTAGCCGGATCCTTGGCGGCGCGGACCAAGGCGATCACCGGGTCGATGTTGGCGACGGCGATGGCGAGGCCAACCAGCACGTGGGCCCGGTCCCGGGCCTTGCCGAGATCGAAGATCGTGCGCCGGGTAATGACCTGCTCGCGGAACGTGACGAAGGCGCCAATCAGCTGCTTGAGATCGAGCAGATCGGGGCGCCCGCCGTTGATCGCCAGCATGTTGACGCCGAATGAGGTCTGGAGCGGGGTGAAGCGATAGAGCTGGTTCAGCACGATCTCCGGCTCGGCGTCACGCCTCAGCTCGATCACCACCCGCACGCCGTGACGATCGCTTTCGTCGCGCAGGTCGGCAATTCCCTCTACCGTCTTGTCGCGCACAACATCGGCAATGCGTTCGATCATGCGCGCCTTATTCACCTGGTAGGGAATCTCGGTGACCACGATCGCTTGGCGATCCTTGCGGATCTCCTCGACCACGGCCTTGGCGCGCAGTTGCAACGAGCCGCGCCCGGTGTGGTAGGCGGCGCGAATGCCCGATTTGCCGAGGATCACGGCTCCGGTCGGGAAGTCCGGGCCTGGCAGCTTCTCCATTAGCTCGTCGATCGAGATTTCCGGATTGCCGATGTAGGCCAGGCAGGCGTCGATCACTTCGCCCAGGTTGTGGGTCGGGATGTTGGTCGCCATGCCGACGGCGATGCCGCCAGCGCCATTGACCAGCAGGTTGGGAAATCGCGCCGGAAGTACCGTCGGCTCGCGCGTCGATTCGTCGTAGTTAGGCTGGAAGTCGACCGTCTCCTTGTCGATGTCCTCCAGCAGCGCCTCGCTGCCGACGCGCGCGAGTCGCGCCTCGGTATAGCGGTAGGCCGCAGCCGGATCGCCGTCCATCGAGCCGAAATTGCCCTGGCCATCGATCAATGGCAGGCGCATCGAGAAGGGCTGGGCCATGCGCACCATGGCGTCGTAGATCGCCTGGTCACCGTGCGGATGATAGGTACCCATCACGTCGCCGACGATGTGCGCCGATTTGCGATAGGGACGATTCCAGTCGAAACCGCCCTGCTTCATGCCATAGAGGATGCGTCGGTGCACCGGCTTGAGGCCGTCGCGCACGTCAGGCAGCGCGCGGGCCACGATCACGCTCATGGAATAGTCGAGGTAGGAGCGTTTCATCTCCTCCTCGATGGTCACAGGCGTAATAT
>JBOHKJ010000437.1:0-1593 GCA_050728975.1 Kiloniellales bacterium
GATCATCTCGACGTTGAATTTTTCGAGAATGCCCATCTTGTTCAGGGTCAAGGCGGTGTTGAGAGCGGTCTGGCCGCCCATGGTGGGAAGCAGCGCGTCGGGGCGCTCCTTCTCGATGATGCGCTCCACGATCTCGGGCGTGATCGGCTCGACATAGGTCGCGTGCGCCAGGCCCGGATCGGTCATGATGGTCGCCGGGTTGGAGTTCACCAGGATCACCCGGTAGCCCTCTTCCTTCAGCGCCTTGCAGGCCTGCGCGCCGGAATAGTCGAACTCGCACGCCTGGCCGATGACGATCGGCCCGGCGCCGACGATCAGGATCGACTCGATGTCGCTGCGCTTAGGCATGGGTGCGCCGCGATTCGCTTGAGGCGGGGAGCAACGCACCCCTCACCCGGCGCGCTGCGCGCGCCACCCTCTCCCCCAAGGGGCGAGGGGGCATTTTGTCGTTCGCCACGATCATTTGGACTTCTTCTTGGTGTCGTCGATCAAGCCGACGAAACGCTCGAAGAGATGGTGGCTGTCGCGCGGGCCGGGGCTGGCCTCGGGATGGTACTGGACTGAGAAGATCGGCTTGCCCTTCACCCGGAGGCCTTCGTTGGAGCCGTCGAACAGCGAGACGTGGCTGACCTCGACGCTGTCCGGCAGGCTTTCGGGAACGACCGCGAAGCCGTGGTTCTGGCTGGTGATCTCGACCTTGCCGGTGGCGAGGTCCTTGACCGGATGGTTGGCGCCGCGATGGCCGAGATGCATCTTCCTGGTCTTGGCGCCGAGCGCCAGCGCCAGCAGCTGGTGGCCGAGACAGATGCCGAAGATCGGCAGGCCGCTCTCGATCAGGTCCTTCAGCACCGGAACGGCGTAGACGCCGGTCGCCGCGGGATCGCCGGGGCCGTTGGCGAGGAACACGCCGTCGGGCGCGAGCTTGAGGATCGCCTCCGCGCTCGTCGCGGCCGGCACCACCGTCACCTTGCAGCCCTGGGAGGCGAGACAGCGCAGGATGTTGCGCTTGGCGCCGTAGTCGACGGCGACCACATGGTGCTTCGCGTTTTCGAGCCTGCCGTAGCCCTGGCCGCGCTCCCAGCGGGTCTCGTCCCAGCTGTACAGCTGCCGGCAGGAGACCTCGGCGGCGAGGTCCATGCCTTCCAGGCCCGGCCAGGCCCGGGCTTGGGCCTGCAGCGCTTTGGGATCGAGCGCGGCGCCCTCGGCGGCGTGGGCGATGCAGCCCTTGGGCGCGCCGAGATCGCGAATGCGCCGGGTCAGCGTCCGGGTGTCGACGCCGCAGAGCGCGATCAGGTTGTGGCGCTTCAGCCAGGCGTCGAGATGCTGCTCGGCGCGCCAATTGGACGGCTCGGTCACCTCGGCGCGCAGCACCAGCCCGCGCGCCGCCGGTGTCATGGTCTCGATGTCCTCGTGGTTCGTTCCCACATTGCCGATGTGCGGGAAGGTAAAGGTGATGATCTGCCCGGCGTAGGAGGGGTCGGTGACGGCCTCCTGGTAACCGGTCATCGCCGTGTTGAAGCACAGCTCGCCGACCGCTTCGCCTTCCGCGCCGAAACCCTGCCCCCAGATCGTCCGGCCATCGGCGAACATCAC
>JBOHKJ010000438.1:0-2242 GCA_050728975.1 Kiloniellales bacterium
CGGCATGCAGCTGACGGCGCTTCGCGGCAGCTGATGCCGAACGCGTTCGGGCGAGCGCGAGATCAAGGATCTCGTACTTTGTTTGCAATCAACGCCGACCCGGTTGCTACGCAGCGTGCCGGCCGCGGCCGCTCGACCTCCGATGCCAGACGCCGGCCGCGCCCGCTTTTGCGGGGATTGGCATGTCGCCTTGACCCACCAAGAGGCGGTCACTGCATCTTGAGCGCCGCCTCGAGGACTGGGTGGACTGGCTGCGGTGCACAGCGATGAACGCGACATCCGTGTCGTCGCCCCAGGTCGCCAGCGGCGCCGCCGGCCCGGGAGCGACCTTAGGGCAAGGCTGTCGCCTCAACCCGGCGGCGCCACCGAGAGGCCGCGGACGTGGTGGCGCGCGATCAGGCGCGCGACCAAGCCTGAGGCCTTGGCCTCCTCGACGAAGTCGCGAAGGAACGCGGCGCCGGCCGCGTTCGCCTTGGCGGTGCCGACCGCCTGCTGCACGGCGGTGAACTTGCCGTCGAGAATCCGCGCGCCGGGCAGCTTCTCGAGATCCTGCAACAGGCGCGGCCGGAGGCCCGCGAGCGCGTCCAGTCGATCGGCGACGAACTGCTCGAAGGAGGCATCGAGGCTGCCCGCTCGCATCAGCTCGGCGTGCTCGAGGTGGCGGCTGAGCCAGAGGTCGTAGGCGCTCCGGGCCGCGATCGCGATCCGCACGCCCGGACGGTCGATCTCCTCGATGGACCCGAGCGGCGAGCCCGCGGGCACAAGGTAGGTGGCCTCGATCTCAGTGTAGGCAGGGCTGAAGGCGATCGTCTCCGCGCGCGCCGGCTCGGCGGCGATCAGGCCGATGTCCCAGACACCGGTTCCGGCCGCATCCGCAAGCTCGCCCGGCCGCGCGAACGGCACGTAGGCGACCGGCACGCCCAGACGCCGGGCGACCTCGCGCGCCAGGTCGGGGGCGACGCCCTCGGGCTCGCCAGCGGGGCCCTTGCCGCTGACCAGCAGGAAGTTGGACAGATTGATGCCGGCGCGCAGGACGCCGGTCGGGGCAAGCTCGGCGATCACGCCTCGAGGCGGGTTAGCAGGCATAGAGACGGATCCGGGGATGGTAGGTCGCACCGATCGTAGTTTGGAAGGTCGGCGACCGGCAAGCTTCCGCTTCTGACGCGCCGCCGTCTGCGCCTCACGCATGCGGCGCAGGCTGTGCGCGGCGATCGGGCTTTACGCCGCGAAGGGGGCGAGTAGAGTCGCGGGACCGCTCCGGAGGAGCGCCAAGCAAGGGAGGCGAGGATGATCGGAACTTGGCGTGGTGTGACGCTCACGGCAGCCCTGTCGCTCATGACGACCGCGGCAGCCGTGCCAGCCCAGGCGCAGGAGGCGCTCGGGGAGGGCATGACCATCTACATGCAGATGGGCGGCAATCCGGGCGACGGCGCGACGCTGCCGCGCACCAACGGCGCGCGCGCCGCCGCTGCGGCGTTCGGGGTCGCCGATCTGGTCGAACAGTATTCCGGCTGGCTGCCCGAGCAGATGCTGAACCACTTCCGCGAGGCGCAGGCCGCCGATCCGGATTGCATCGTGATCATGGGCCACCCGGGCTCGGGGGCCTTTGCCGATCTGGTCGCCGAGGCGGAGGAGCGGGGCATCGTGGTCACCAGCGGCAACGCGCCCTTGACCGAGCTGTTCGACAAGTATCAGGCGCAGGGCTTCGGCTACGCCGGGGTCGAGCTGTACGCGGGCGGCTGGCTGACCGGCAAGCAGATGGTCGAGGTCGGCGGGCTCAAGGCGGGCGACAAGGCGCTGTCCTACGGCCTGCTCGCCGAGGCCGAGCGCGGCCAGAGCGACCGCGGCCTGAACGAGGCGCTGGAGGATGCCGGCCTCGAGGTCGACTACATCGAGATCAGCCCCGAGGTGAACAACGACGCCTCGCTCGCGGTGCCGATCCTGACCAGCTACATCGCCTCCAATCCCGACGTGAAGGCGATCGGCACCCAGCACGGCAACATCACCTCGTTCATCCCGAAGGCGCTCGAGGACGCCGGCAAGCAGCCGGGCGACGTGACCGTCGGCGGCATCGACCTGGTGCCCGCGACCATCGATGGCCTGCAGGACGGCTGGATCACCGTCGTGCTGGACCAGCAGCTCTACCTCCAGGGCTTCCTGCCGGTGACCCAGTGCGTGCTGTCGAAGAAGTACGGCATCACCGGGCTGTCGATCAACACCGGGTCGGGCGTGGTCACGCCCG
>JBOHKJ010000439.1:0-6646 GCA_050728975.1 Kiloniellales bacterium
GAGGTAGAGCACACCCTTGGTAAGGGTGGGGTCGGGTGTTCAATTCACCCCGGCGGCACCAGCTTTTCCCTTGCAAAGGGTTTGCAGGCTAGGCGCGCCCGCCGCGGATCGGAGCGAGCTTCCGCCGGGCGATCTTGTGCCTTTTCTTCTGTCCTCGGGCGGACCCGCTCGCGGCGTCGCGCAGCAGCGTGCGTGCGCCCTCGGCGAGGAAGCCGCTGCGACCGCCTTGGACGTGGCTGGCCTTGACGGCGTTGTCGATCCGCTCGAGCAGGCCCTCGTCGAGCGATATCGTAACCTTCTGCGCCCGGCCATGGCGCGCTGCGCCGACCAGGATGCGCGAGACGAAGGACTTGCGATCGAGAACCTCCGCCTCGGCGAGCGCGCTCGGCGCCGGCACCGGCCAGCCCTCTTCGGCGGCAGTCTCGAGGTAGAGCTCCAACGCCTCGGTCGCCGCGGCGAAGGCCTCGGCCTCGGTGGCGCCGACTGCATTCACGGGCAGGTCGTGGAGGTAGACGCCGAATCCGTCGGCCTGGCGCTCCAGGATCGCCGGGTAGGTGACGCGGGCCATAGTTCGCTCCTATCGCAACTTGACGCCGGTCTGCCGCTCGATGGCGCGCAAGAGGCCGGCACCGATCTCTTTACGAGGGTGCGGGATCACGGTCTGGCGGCCGCTCTGGCGATTAGCCAGAACATGGTGGCTGCCGCGGACCCGGACGATCTCGAAGCCGGCTTGTTTGAGCTTCGCGATGATCGTCCGGCTATTCACGATGCCGCCCCTCGATTACGTACAATTTCGGTAACCGGGCGCAGCGCGTCAAGGGTAAAATACGGAAAAAGTACGTAAGCCATTGACCGGCCAATGCCTGTGGGACTCGTGCCGGATAAGCATTCGGTAAGGCCTGGTCCCTAGACTTTCGGGCGGGGGGTTCCTCGAAGAACGAGAGGCTCATGGAAGCGGTCGTCAACAGGCTCCGGCTGGACACGCTCGGCGCGGCCTTCGCGCGGACGCTGCGCGCGCATCGCTGGCCGGTGGGGCTCATTCTGGGCTTCCTGATCTGCGGCTATGCCTTCACGGCGGCGCTCGGCCGGCCGAGGGCCTTCAATCTCGGCCTCTACAACCACGCCTTGATGATCCTGCTGGGCACCGCCGCCACGCTGTTCCTGCTCGGCTATGTCTTCTATGTGATGATCTATGTCCGTCCGGAGCGGCTGACGGCGTATCTCTGCAGCGACTTTCCGGCCCGCTTCGGCCAGCCGGAGCGGCTATTCGGGCTCGGCCTGGTGCTGCTGATTCTCCCGGTCTACCTGTCCGGCATATCGTCGCTCAAGACCCTCATCCCGACGGTCCAGCCCTTCGTCTGGGACCCGGCTTTCGTCGAAGTCGACCGCTGGCTGCACGGCGGCCACGACCCCTGGAGGCTGCTGCAGCCGATCCTCGGCAGCCCCGGCGCGACCTACCTCGTCAACGTGCTCTACAACATCTGGTTCTTCATCTGTTACGGCGTCATCCTTTGGCAGGCGGCAAGCCACAGCCTTTCGGCCCGGCGCCTCCAGTTCTTCATCGCCTTCATTCTCTGCTGGGCGCTGCTGGGAACGGTGGCCGCGATGGGCCTGTCGTCGGCGGGGCCGGTGTTCTTCGGGCGCCTCTTCGGCCAGCCCGACCCCTACGCGCCGCTGATGGACTATCTCTACCAGGCGAACGACCTGTTCGAGGTGTGGGCCCTCCATGCCCAGGGCCTGGTCTGGGAGAGCTACCGGTCGGGATACCAGATTCCCGGCGGCGGGATCTCGGCCATGCCAAGCCTCCATGTGGCGATGGCGTGGCTGTTCGCGCTTACGGCATGGCAACACAACCGGAAGCTGGGCGTCGCCTTCGTCGCCTATGCGGCCGTCATCCAGACCGGCTCGGTCCACCTCGCCTGGCACTATGCGATCGACGGCTATTTCTCGATTCTGGCGACCACGCTGATCTGGTGGGTCGCCGGCAGGATCGCGCGCCGCGAGCTGCCGGACAGCGCGCTCGACGAAGGCAAGGCCGGCTAAAGCGGAAGCGGCGCGTCCCAGAAACCGACCCGGCGCCGCTCCTCGCCGGCGAGCGGCGCGGCGTGGCAATCGACTTCGGCCAGGGTGCGATAGCAGTAGCGCTCGACAAGCCGCGCCTGCGGCTCGGGCTCGTACCAGCCGCGCGACAAAACCTCCGCCTCACCGGGCCTGAAGATCGCCGCCGGATTGCAGGCGCCGAGCAGCAGCGCGATCGACAGCGCTGCAAACAGACGGCCGAGGCGCTCGCCGGTGGCCATGAGCGAAGCATACCAAGCAGACCCGGCCGGCCGGCAAGCGCCGCGGATGGTTAACGGCGCGAAAACTGCGGCGCGGTGGTGGGGCTATCTCCTAGGGGCTATCTCCGGGGGTCTATCACCAGGCGGCCGCGCACCTGGCCCGCGAGAATCCGGTCGGCCAGCGCCGGCAGGTCGGAGAGGCCGGCCTCCGCGGTCGCGGACTCGAGCTTGTCGAGCGGGAGATCGGACAGCAGGCGCCGCCAGGCGGCGAGGCGCTCGGCCTTGGGGCAGATAACCGAATCGACGCCGATCAATCGCACCCCGCGCAGGATGAATGGCAGGACGCTGGTCTCCAGCTTGACGCCGCCGGCATTGCCCACCGCCGCCACCGCGCCGCGGTAGCGAAGCTGGGTCAGCAGGCGCGCCAGCACGCCGCCGCCCACGGTGTCGACGGCGGCGAGCCAGCGCTCGCTTTCGAGCGGCTTCGACGAGGGCTCGGCGAGCTCGGCGCGGTCGATCAGCGTAGCGGCGCCGAGCGAGCGCAGATAGTCGTGGCTCCCGGCGCGCCCGGTCAGCGCGGCCACCCGGTAGCCGAGCCTCGCCAGGATCGCGACTACGATCGAGCCGACCCCGCCGGAGGCTCCGGTGACCAGGATGTCGCCCTCGGTCTCGGGCGCGAAGCCTTCGCGCTCCAGCGCCAGCACGGCCAGCATCGCGGTCAGGCCGGCGGTGCCGATCGCCATCGCCTGGCGCGTCGTCAGGCCCTCGGGCAGGGGCACCAGCCAGCCGGCCTTGACGCGCGCCTTCTCGGCGTAGCCGCCCCAATGAAGCTCGCCCACCCGCCAGCCGGTCAGGATGACCTTGTCGCCGGGCTTGTAGTCCGGGTGCTCGCTGGTCTCGACCGTGCCGGCGAAGTCGATCCCGGGGACGTGCGGATAGCCCCGCACCAGGCGGCCGATGCCTTTGAGGATCAGGCCGTCCTTGTAGTTGAGAGTGGACCAGTCGACGGCGACGGTGACCTCGCCGTCGGGCAGCCGCTCGGCCAGCTTCGAGTCGGGAATATCTTCGACCGCGGCGGCGACCTTGCCGTCGCGCTCGCTCAGCAGCAGCGCGCGCAAATTCCTCCCTCCCGTCGTTTCTTGTCGCTATGCGTGGCGATCAGCGCAGCGGCTCGAGGATCGAGACGTAGTTGGCGACCGCAGCGCCGCCCATGTTGAAGATGCCGGCGAGCGCGGCACCTCTCACCTGCATGTCGCCGGCCTGGCCCTTCAGCTGCATGGCCGAAAGCACGTGCATGGAGACGCCGGTGGCGCCAATCGGATGGCCCTTGGACTTGAGGCCGCCCGAAGGATTGACCGGCAGCTTGCCGTCCTTGGCGGTCCAGCCTTCGAGTATCGCGCGCGCGCCCTCGCCGCGCGGCGTCAGTCCCATCGCCTCGTATTCCAGCAGCTCGGCGATGGTGAAGCAGTCGTGGGTCTCGACCAGCGAGAGATCGCTCAAGCCGACGCCGGCCTGCGCCAGCGCGCGCTTCCAGGCGGTCTCGCAGCCCTCGAACAGCGTGATATCGCGGCGGCTCATCGGCAGGAAGTCGTTGACCTGCTGGGCGGCGCGGAACACCACCGCCTTGTCGCGGGTCAGCGCGGTCTCGACGTCGGCCAGCACGACCGCCGCCGCGCCGTCGGACACCAGCGAGCAGTCGGTACGCTTCAGCGGTCCGGCCACCAGCGGATTCTTCTCGGAGACGGTGCGGCAGAAGTCGTAGCCCAGGTCCTTGCGCAGCTGAGCCAGCGGATTGCCGACGCCGTTCTTGTGATTCTTGGCGGCGATCGCCGCCAGCGCGTCCGACTGGTCGCCATGCTGCTGGAAGTATTGCTGGGCGATGCGGCCGAAGACGCCGGCGAAGCCGCCCTCGATCGCGCCCTCCTCCTTGACGTAGGCCGCCTTCAGGAGCACGCCGCCGATCTCCGGCCCCGGCAGCGCGGTCATCTTCTCGACGCCGACCACCAGGACGAAGCGGGCACGCTTCGCCTCGATGGTCTTCAGGCCCTGGTGGATCGCCGCGGAGCCGGTGGCGCAGGCGTTCTCGACCCGGGTCGCCGGCTTGAAGCGCAGCCGCGGATCGGCCTGCAGCACCAGCGAGGCCGGAAAGCCCTGGGGCGAAAAGCCCTCGTTGTAGGTGCCGAGAAAGATCTCGTCGACCTCCTCGGGGCCGATGCCGGCGTCTTCGAGGGCCGCGTTCGCGACCTTGAGGATCAGCGATTCGACGTCGTCGTTCTCGTGCTTGCCGAAGGGAGTATGGCTCCAGCCGACGATGCAGGCGGTCATGGTTAACGACTCCCGAAGCTGGCGGGAAGGAGGGGGCGGTGCAGCAGCGGCGACCATAACAAATCCGAGCCGCCAGACGATAGATGGTGCGCCGCACCACGGCGCGCCAGGGGCCGAAAAGGCTGTGCGCGCCGGGGGTTAACGAATCGGCAGGCCTTTTACGCGAACCTTATCGGGCAAAAGCGGCAGCCCATCCCGTCCGGCTGCCCCGGCGGAGATGAGAGCGATGGTTATAGCCTATCTCGACCTCGAGGACTTCCGCCTCACCACGGCGGAGATCTTTTATCACCTGCCGGATCATCCAGGCCTCCTGCAGACCTATCTCTGGCAGTCGCTCGACCGCGTGCCGGATTTCCCGAAGCTGCAGGAGTTCCTCGACTTCTGGCAGCGCGAGCTCGACGGCAAGCTGCATTCGGTGCGCGTCGCCTACGTCGGCATCATGCAGCCGGCCGAGTGGCGCTACGCCGACCGCCTGCTGACCGTCCACTAGCTTACGTCTGGGCCGGCAAGGCCGACCAGAAGGCGAGCGGACGCCCGGCCGGCTCGCCCCGCATTTCATCCCCCTGCATCACGACTCGCCCACCGACCAGGGTCGCCTTTGGCCAGCCGGTGACCGTCGTTCCCTCGAAGGGCGACCAGCCGCACTTGGAAGCGAGCCAGGCGCCGGTGATTTCGCGCCGCGCCTTCAAGTCCACCAGCGTCAGGTCGGCGTCGAAGCCGACCGCGATCCGCCCCTTGCCGGCGATGCCGTAGATGCGCGCCGGGCCGGCGCTGGTGAGATCGACCAAGCGCTCCAGCGTCAGGCGACCCGCACGCATATGGTCGAGCAGGAGCGGCAGGAGCGTCTGCACGCCCGGCATGCCCGACGGCGAGGCAGGATAGGCCTTGGCCTTCTCCTCCTTGGTGTGCGGCGCGTGGTCGGAGCCGATCACGTCGACGATGCCGGCCGCGATTCCCCGCCACAGACCGTCGCGATGCTCGGCCGAGCGGATCGGCGGGTTCATCTGCGCGAAGCTTCCGAGCCGCTCGTAACAGTCGGGCGCGGCCAGCGTCAGGTGCTGCGGCGTCACCTCGACGCTCGCGATGTCCTTGTTGACGGCGAGCAACGGCATCTCTTCCGCCGTGGTCACATGCAGCAGGTGGATCTGCCGCCCGGCGGCGCGCGCCAGACGCAGGATGCGCTCGGTGGCAAGGCGCGCGGTCTCGGCGTCGCGCCAGACCGGATGCTGCGCGGGATCGGCGCCGTCGCGCACCAGCTTCAACCGCTCGCGCAGGCGCGGCTCGTCCTCGGCATGAATCGCGACCCGGCGGCGGCCGGAGCGCAGCACAGCGGCGAGCGTCTCGTCGTCCTCGACCAGCAGGCTGCCGGTGGAGGAGCCCATGAAGATCTTGACCCCGGCGCAGCCCGGATGGCGCTCGAGCGCGCCTAGCGTCTCGGCGTTCTCCGCAGCCGCCCCGACGAAGAACGCGTGGTCGACCCAGGCTCTCCCTTTGGCGCGCGCCAGCTTGTCGTCGAGGTCGGCGGCGGTCAGCGTCGAGGGCTTGGTGTTGGGCATCTCCATGATCGCCGTGACGCCGCCGAGCGCCGCGGCCCTGGTGCCGCTCGCCAGATCCTCCTTGTGCTCCAGCCCCGGCTCGCGGAAGTGGACCTGGCTGTCGATCACACCCGGCAGCACGGTGAGGCCGCGGGCGTCGAGCGTCTCTGCCGCAGCAGCGGCGTCGAGCGCGCCCAAGGCCGCGATCTTGCCCTCCGCGATGCCGATATCGACGATAGCGCGCCCCGAGGGCGTGACAGCCTCGCCACCTTTCACGATCAAATCGTAGCGCTCGGCCATCAGCCCCTACCCTTCTTTCCTCGATTGCGCGCGCTCCGCCAGCAGCCGCCGGAACAGCTCGAGATAGCGCGCGACGCAGACCTCTTCGGTGAACTCGGCACGATAGCGCGCCCGGCCGCCGGCAGCGATCCGGGCCACTGTCTCAGGCTCGTCGATCAGGCGCCCGATCGCCCTCGCCAGCGCCGCCGCGTCGTCGACCGGCACCAG
>JBOHKJ010000440.1:0-24959 GCA_050728975.1 Kiloniellales bacterium
ATCTGCACCATCTCGTCGCGCACGTCGCCCTTGCCGGCCGGCCATTGGTGCGAAGCTTTTAGCGTCATTTCGGCGGCGTTGGCGCCGAACGCCAGCAGCGCCACGGTGGCGGTCGCGACAAAGAGACTCGAGACTCTTTTCATTGGCTGGTCCTCCCTAAAGCCACGGCACGCACCCGGCCCTATGCCGGACGGCACCTCCGTTCTTGGCCCTTGGGGGGACGCCGCCCTGCCGGCGTCAGCCCCGGGGTCCTCATTGATGAAGGCGATTATGCCGCGCTTTTGCGTCCTTGTGAGACTTTTCTGCATCCGTTTATAAGAGGCCGCCGCGACCAGTAGGAGAGCCAGGCCCTGAGACCATGAGCGACAACCTCTACGCCATCATCGCGGGCCATTTTCCGGCCGAGCGCAGCACTCGGGTCATGGAGCTGGAGAACGACCGAAGCCTCTCCTACGGTCACCTAGAGGCGGAATCCGGCCGGATCGCCCGGCTGCTGGTCGATATTGGCGTCGTGGCCGGGGACCGCGTGGCCGTGCAGAGCGAGAAGTCGCCCCAGGCGGTCTTCCTTTATCTGGCCTGTCTTAGGGTCGGCGCTGTCTACCTTCCGCTCAACACCGCCTATACGGCGAGCGAGATTGCCTATTTCCTGGGCGATGCCGAGCCTAAGGTCTTCGTTTGCCGCCCCGAGAGCGAGGCCGACCTAGTGCCACTCGCCAGAACGGCCGGTGTCGCCAGGGTGCTGACGCTGGGCGCCGACGGCGCCGGCAGCCTCACCGCGACGAGCTGCGGCTTGGCGCCCCTCGAAGGCGCCGTCGCCCGCGCCAAGGACGATGTCGCCGCTCTCCTCTACACCAGCGGCACCACTGGGCGCTCCAAGGGCGCGATGCTGACCCACGGCAACCTCGCCAGCAACGGCTTGACCCTGGTCGGGGCCTGGGGCTTCACCGCCAACGACTGCCTGCTCCACGCGCTTCCTATCTTTCATACCCACGGCCTCTTCGTCGCCATCCACTGCGTGCTGTTGAGCGGAAGCCGTATGATCTTCCTGCCGCGCTTTGACGCCAAGACGGTGCTAGATCTGCTGCCGCGTGCCACGGTGATGATGGGCGTGCCGACCTTCTACACTCGCCTCCTAGCCGAGCCGAAATTCGACGCCGGAGTTGCCGGCAAGCTGCGGCTCTTCATCTCCGGCTCGGCGCCGTTGCTGGAGGAGACCTTTCAGCACTTCGAGGCGCGGACCGGACAGCGCATCCTGGAGCGTTACGGCATGACCGAAATCGGCATGCATTGCTCCAACCCGCTGAAGGGCGAGCGCATCGCAGGGATGGTCGGTCCGCCACTGCCGGGCTGCGAGGTGCGGATCGCCGACGAGGAAGGCTATGCGCTGCCCCAGGGCGAGATCGGCACCATCGAGGTGCGCGGCCCCAACGTCTTCAGCGGCTATTGGCGCCAACCGGAGAAGACCGCCGCCGAGTTCCGCACCGACGGCTTCTTCATCACTGGCGATCTTGGGAGGTTGACCGACAAGGGATACGTGCAGATCGCCGGCCGAGCCAAGGACCTGATCATCTCCGGCGGCTTCAACGTCTATCCAAAGGAAGTCGAGTTGTGCATCGACCAGATACCGGGCGTCGAGGAATCGGCCGTGATTGGCCTGCCCCATCCGGACTTCGGCGAGGCGGTAAGTGCGGTGGTGAAATGCGCGCGCGGTGGCAGCAACGGCATATCGGTCGACACGATCCTGGCGGTAGCCAAGCGCGCGCTCGCCAACTACAAGGTGCCCAAGCGCATCTTCTTCGTCGAGGAGTTGCCGCGCAACGCTATGGGCAAGGTGCAGAAGAACGAGCTGCGCGAGCGCTTCAAGGGCACCTTTCTCCCCAGGACCTAGGTTCGATCATATGCGTTCGGAGAAAACTGGACCGAAACGCTGGAGACGGCGGATCGGCTGGGCACTGCTTGGCCTCTTTGCTCTGTCGATCATTGCCGGCATCGGCGGCTTCCTCTGGCTGCGAACCTCGCTCCCGCGGACCGATGGAACCATCACGCTCGACGGCCTTGGCGCCTCGGTCGAGATCATGCGGGACGCCGACGGCATCGTGGTCATCAAGGCCGAGAGCGAGGCGGACGCCGCCTTCGCACTTGGTTTTGTCCACGCCCAGGACCGCCTCTGGCAGATGGATTTTCTGCGCCGGGTCGGAGCCGGGCGGCTCTCCGAGGTCGTCGGCGGCAGCGCGCTATTGATCGACCGCTTCATCCGCACCTTGGGTTTCTACCGCCTCGCCGAGCGGAGCCTAAAATATCAACCGCCGGAAGTGCTGGCGGCGCTGGAGAGCTATGCCGCCGGAGTCAATGCCTTGATCGCCGCGCCAGGCGGAGCGCTGCCGCCGGAGTTTCAACTCCTGCGATACAGCCCCGAGCGTTGGCGTCCAGCCGACAGCCTGGTCTGGGGCCGACTGATGGCGCTCGAGCTTTCCGGCAACTGGCGCGAGGAGCTGCTGCGCGCTCGCCTCGTCCGCCGTCTCACGCCCGAGCAGGTCGCTTTTCTTTGGCCCGGTTACCCGCCCGACGGACCGGTGACAATCGCCCGCGCTGGCGCGCTAGACGACTTGCCGCTACGTGCCCTGGCCAACGTGCTGGCGTGGCGCTTCCAGCCCAAGGAGGCGTCCAATGTCTGGGCGCTCTCGGGCGAACGGACCGCGAGCGGCAAGCCGCTACTCGCCAACGACCCGCACCTCGCGCTCGAAGCGCCCGGCCTCTGGTATCTGGTACGGATCGAAACGCCGACGCTCACGCTCGCTGGCGCCAGCGTACCGGGCGTGCCCTTTCTGGTTCTGGGTCACAACGAGCAGGTCGCCTGGGGCCTGACGACCACACATAGCGATACTCAGGACCTGTTTATCGAGCACGAGACCGCTGGGCGACCCGGCTTTTACGACACGCCCGAGGGGGCGCGGCCATTCGAGTCTCGCAAAGAGACCATCCTCGTCAAGGGCGGCGATCCGGTGGTGCTGACGGTGCGCGCGACGCGCCACGGCCCGGTGATCTCCGATGCGATAGGCCAACCCAGCGACGACGGAACGCTCCTCGCGCTCGCCTGGCCAGCGCTCGAGGAGAACGACCGCACAGCGACCGCGCTCCATGCCATGAATCGGGCGAAGAGCGTCGAGGAGTTCGGCCACGCGCTCGACGACTTTCACGCGCCCCAGCAGAACATCGCCTATGCCGATACCAGCGGCCACATCGCGCTGATGGCACCGGCACGAGTGCCGATTCGAAAGGCGGGCGACGGCACACTCCCAGTCCCTGGCTGGACTGGCGACTACGACTGGATCGGCTATGTCCCATACGACGAGCTGCCGCAGCGCGTGGACCCTGCGGACGGTCAGATCGTCAATGCCAACAACAAGCTGGTCGGCGCGGACTACTCCCACTTCATGACGGCACATTGGTTTGGCCCACAGCGCGCCGCGCGCATCCTGGACCGGCTCGACGCGCTTGGTAGGCCGGCAAGCATCGAAGCGATGACGGCAATCCAGCTCGACGCAACCTCACGCGACGCATTGGCCCTGCTGCCGCATCTGGTCGAGGCCGCCGACGAGCTTCCTGCCGAAGCACTCTCACTATTGACCGGCTGGGACGGAAGCATGGCCGCCGACAGCGCGGCGCCGCTACTCTATCACGCCTGGAGGCGTTCGCTGGGACGACTTACCTTCGCCGACGAACTGGGGCCCGACTTCGGCGACTTCCGGCCGAGCGCGCGCCTGCTGCAAGAGGTTTTCGAGAGCGGCGCCATCTGGTGCAACGACACGACGACCGCGGCCCGCGAGAGCTGCGCGCAGATTTCGGCAAGCGCCATGACGGAGGCCTGGACCGAGTTGAGCACCGATTATGGCACCGACCCTTCGGCTTGGCGCTGGGGCAAGGCCCATGTCGCCGCCTTCCGCCACCCGATCTGGAGCCGAGTGCCGCTGCTCTCGGAGCTCTTCTCCTTCGCCGTCGAGAGCGGCGGGTCCGACGACACAGTCAACCGCGGCGGGGTCCGGCTATCGGGCGAGGGCGCGGCGCGCTACGACAACATCCATGGGCCAGGCTATCGCGCGGTCTACAACCTCGCCGACCTCGAAAACTCGCGTTTCGTCATCGCCACCGGCCAGTCGGGAAACCCGCTCTCGCCGCTTTATGGCAGCTTCGTCGAGCGCTGGCGCGACGGCGACTACATATCGCTCGGCGAAAATGCCATGGTTCCGGCTCACTGGCTGCATCTGGAGCCGAAGTAGGGAACTACCGCAGGTGACCGTCATAGCCAAGGACGTCACGCTCGACGGCATCAAGGCCGCCGCGCAGTTGATCGAGCGCGAAGTGGTACGAACGCCGCTGGTCGCCTCGCGGCGTCTCTCGCAGGAGACAGGAGCCGAAGCATTCCTCAAGCTGGAGAACCTGCAGGTCACCGGCTCCTTCAAAGCGCGCGGCGCCTTCGTCAAGCTCAGCAGTCTCGGCAAAGACGAGGGACGGCGCGGCGTGATCGCCATGTCGGCCGGAAATCACGCCCAGGGCGTGGCCTATCACGCCGAGCGCCTGAAGATTCCCGCCACCATCGTAATGCCGGAGTTCGCGCCCTTCAGTAAGGTCGAGCGCACCCGCGGCTACGGCGCTCGTGTCGTGTTGACCGGCGACACGCTCGATGCCGCCGCGGTCTCAGCGCGCGAGATCGCCGCTGAAGAGGATCTGACCTTCGTTCACCCTTACGACGATCCCAAGATCGTCGCCGGTCAGGGCACGATCGGCCTCGAACTACTCGCGGACAATCCGGATCTCGACGCGGTCGTAGTACCGATCGGCGGCGGCGGACTCATCTCGGGAATCGCCACCGCGGTCAAGGCTATCAAGCCGAAAATCCGTGTCGTCGGCGTCGAGACCGAGCTCTACCCCTCTATGTACCAGGCGATCAACGAGTTGCCGCCGCGCTCCGGCGGGCAGACGCTGGCTGACGGCATCGCGGTCAAGAGTCCCGGCAAGTTGACCCAAGCGATCATCGCCGAGCTGGTCGAAGAAATCCTGCTGGTCGGCGAGGAAGCGATCGAAAGCGCGGTCCATACGCTGGCCGAACAGCAGAAGCTGGTCGCCGAAGGGGCGGGGGCCGCGGGCGTCGCCGCCTTGCAGCGCTATCGCGAGCGATTTGCAGGACAACGCGTCGCCGTCGTCATCGGCGGCGGCAACATCGATGCGCGACTGCTCTCTGCGGTGTTGGCGCGGGGGTTGGCGCGCGACGGCCGACTGGTGAGGCTGCGGATCGAAATCCTCGATCAGCCGGGCGTGCTGGCACAGGTCGCGCAGATCATCGGCCACACCGGCGGCAACATCATCGAGGTTTTCCACCAGCGTATGTTCTACAACGTGCCGGCCAAAAGCGCCGATCTCGACGTCATCGTCGAATCGCGGAACCGCGAGCACGTGCACGAGATTATGGCCGCCCTCAAGGCCGGCGGCTTCAATAGTCGCATTCTGTCGGCTCGCTCCGACGCGGGTGAGGACTAGGCGGCAGCCCCGCGCGAATTGGCCGTCGCTTGAGGAGGCGGCTTCGATCGTGGAAGACGGCGTCGAGGTCCGGCGCGCTGCCGACTTCGGTCCTGTTCACCGGATCGGGCATGGGCTCAATAGGTTAGCCTCCCACCGTACTTGGTGCTTCCCTTTACCGGCGCCCGCTTCTCCCGCCAATGTCAAAACGTCGTTCAAACCCCTACCGATGCTATCTTTTCCGCTTCCAAAGCGCAGTCACCACCGGACAGGACTTGAAGCGGCGGCCCTCTCTCCTCAAGGTGACGGCGGGCCTGCTTGGCCTGCGTCGGAAACCCACCGGAGGTGCGCCATGATCGCCGTCGCGCCCGTCTATGGCAACGTCCTGGAGAGCATAGGCAACACACCGTTGATGGAAGTGACGCGAATTGACCGCGGTCCCTGCCGGCTGTTTCTCAAGCTCGAGAACCAGAACCCCGGCGGCTCGATCAAGGACCGCATCGGGCGCTCGATGATCGAGGCGGCCGAGCGCGACGGCAAACTGAAGCCCGGCGGCAAGCTGATCGAGGCGACCGCCGGTAACACCGGTCTCGGGCTCGCGCTGGTTGCGGCGCAGAAGGGCTATCGTCTCAGCCTGGTAGTGCCAGACAAGATGGCGCAGGAAAAGATCTTCCACCTCAAGGCGCTCGGAACCGAGGTAATTCTGACCCGCTCCGACGTCGGTAAAGGTCATCCCGAGTACTATCAGGACATGGCCCAGCGCATCGCCAAGGAGACGGGCGCCTTCTACATCAATCAATTCGCCAACCCGGCCAATCCGCTCGCCCACGAGACCACCACCGGTCCCGAGATCTGGGAGCAGGTGGACCACAAGATCGATGCCATGGTTTGCGGCGTCGGCTCTGGCGGCACATTGACCGGACTCGCGCGATTTTTCGAGAGGGTATCTCCCAAGACCGAGATGGTGCTAGCCGACCCTCAGGGCTCGATCCTCACCCACTACGTCGAAACCGGCGAGATCAAGAAAGACGTGGGCTCCTGGATGGTAGAAGGAATCGGCGAAGATTTCCTGCCACCAATCTGCGATCTCAGCAGCGTGAAAAAAGCTTACACCATAACGGACCAGGAAGCCTTCGACACCGCGCGCAAGCTCCTTGCCATGGAGGGCATCCTGGCCGGCTCGTCCTCCGGAACGCTAATCGCCGGGGCCCTGCGCTACTGCCGCGCCCAGGAGCGCGAGAAGCGCGTGGTCACGCTGGTCTGCGACAGCGGCAACAAGTACCTCTCGAAGATGTTCAACGACTTCTGGATGACCGACCAGGGCTTCATAGAGCGCCCACAGCACGGCGACCTGCGCGACCTGATCGCTCGCCGTCATGCCGAGCACGCCACGGTGACAGTCAAGCCCGACGACAGCCTGCTGATCGCTTACGGGCGCATGAAGCTCTACGACGTGTCGCAGCTTCCGGTACTCGACAAGGCTGAACAGGTAGTCGGCATTATCGACGAGAGCGACATCCTGCTCGCCGTGGTACAAGAAGAGGAGCATTTCAAGGAGCCGGTTTCCGGCGCAATGACAGCGCGGCTGGAAACTATCTCCGCCACCGCGCCGATGAACGATCTGCTGCCAATCTTCGCCAAGGATCATGTGGCGATCGTGATGGATGGCAATAACTTCCTCGGCGTCATTACCCGCATCGACCTGCTAAACCACCTACGCCGCCGCATGAGGTAGCCCATGGCCGATCGCCGACCGCCGACGAACCCTCTGCGTCCCAATCGTGCGGGCTTCGCCACACGCAGCATCCATGCCGGACAGGCGCCCGATCCCTCGACTGGGGCGATTATGCCGCCGATCTATGCCACTTCGACCTACGTTCAGGAGAGTCCCGGCGTTCACAAGGGCTACGAGTACAGCCGCAGCCAGAACCCGACCCGCATGGCCTACGAGCGCTGCATCGCCGATCTCGAGAGCGGCACGCGCGGCTACGCCTTCGCCTCTGGCATGGCGGCAACCGCCACCGCGCTCGAGCTGTTGGACGCCGGCAGCCATGTTGTGGCGCTCGACGATCTCTACGGCGGCAGCTATCGCCTCTTCGAGCGAGTACGGCGGCGTACGGCCGGCTTGCGGTTTTCTTTCGTCGATCTTTCGGACGTCGACGCGATCGAAGGAGCAATTCGGCCGGACAGCAAAATGATCTGGATTGAGACGCCGAGCAATCCTCTGCTCAAGCTGGTCGACCTCGAAGCGGTGGCAAAACTGGCCAGGGCGCGCGGCATCCTCACGGTCTGCGACAATACCTTTGCGTCACCCTGGGTGCAGCGCCCGTTGGAAGCCGGCATCGACATAGTGATGCACTCGGCGACTAAGTACCTAAACGGTCACTCGGATATCGTGGGAGGCGTGCTGGTGGTAGGCGGCAACGAGGAGCTGGCAGAGCGCCTCGCCTTCCTCCACAACGCGGTCGGCGCGATCCAGGGCCCGTTCGATTCCTTCCTCGCCCTGCGCGGCCTCAAGACTCTAGCGCTCCGGATGGAACGCCACTGCGAGAGCGCGCTCGCCGTCGCCAACCACCTGGAAGGCCACCCCAAGGTCGAGCGGGTGATCTACCCCGGCCTCGAAAGCCACCCCCAGCATGCCCTGGCGCGCCGCCAGATGACCGGATTCGGGGGCATGGTGACCGCGATCCTGAAGGGCGACCTCAAGGCCGCCAAGCGCTTTCTGGAGCGGGTGGAGATCTTCGCGCTGGCCGAGAGCCTAGGCGGAGTCGAAAGCTTGATCGAGCACCCAGCGATCATGACTCATGCCTCCATTCCCAAGGAAAACCGCCGGGAATTGGGGATCGGGGACGGCTTGGTGCGGCTCTCGGTCGGGGTCGAGAGCCTGGAGGACTTGCTGGCCGATCTCGATCAGGCGCTAGCCTGACCGGCCACTCAAGGCTGGGTTGCCCCCACCCCGGGCATTCCGTTCGCCAATTCAACGACTTGTTAACCGGGATTCCGGACACTCACGGTCCAACTCGAGCGCGCTCTCTCCGGGACTCATTCATGCTGATAATCGTCGGCACCTTGGTCGTGATCGGCTGCGTCATTGGCGGCTATGCGGCGGCCGGAGGCCATGTCGAAGTCCTGTGGCAGCCGTTCGAGTTCGTCATCATCTTCGGCGCGGCGATTGGCGCCTTCATCACAGGCAACACCAAAGCGATCCTAAAAGGCGTCGGAAGGGGCTTCGGCCGTATGTTCAAGGGGCCGGCCTACAACAAGCAGGCCTACCTAGACCTACTCAGCCTGCTTTACTTGACCTTTAAGCTAATCAAGACAAAGGGCGGTTTGGCGCTCGAACAGCATGTCGAGAATCCACAGGAGAGCACGCTCTTCGCCCAGTTCCCCAAAATCCAGAAAGACCACCACGTCGTAGTCTTCCTCTGCGACTACCTGCGTCTTCTGACCCTTGGCCTCGACAATCAGCACGAGATGGAAGCGTTGATGGACGAGGAGATCGAGGCTCATCACCACGAGGAGATGGCGGTCTCCGATGCCATCCGGACCATGGCTGACGGAATGCCGGCGCTCGGCATCGTTGCCGCGGTGCTCGGCGTTATCCACACCATGGGCTCGATCACCGAGCCACCGGAGATTCTGGGTCATCTGATCGGCGCAGCACTGGTCGGCACTTTCCTTGGCGTGCTGCTGTCCTACGGTTTCGTTGGCCCCATGGCGAGCGCGCTCGCCAACGTCATCAATGCGGACGGTCGCTATTACCAGTGCATCAAAGCCGGACTCCTGGCGCACATGGCCGACAACGCGCCAGCGGTCTCGATCGAGTTCGCCCGCAAGATGCTGAACCACGACGTGCGGCCCACCTTCTACGAGGTGGAAAACACCGTCGACAGTCTGCCCGCGGTAACCTGAGGCGGCGGCAGCCAAAGGAAGCCCGACATGGCGAGCCAGGACGAGCAGTCCAATCAACCGCCGATCATCGTCGTCAAGAAAATCAAGAAGGGCGGCCATGCGCACCATGGCGGGGCCTGGAAGGTCGCCTATGCCGATTTCGTCACCGCGATGATGGCGTTCTTCCTACTGCTGTGGCTCTTGAGTGCCACCACGGAGGAGCAGAAGCGCGGGATAGCCGACTACTTTGCGCCGATGAACGTCTCCCGCAGCACCACCGGCTCCGACGGTGTGCTCGGTGGTCGAACTGTGACCGCCGACGGCGCGATGTCGCACGATGCTGGCGCCCCAGCCGTCACGGTGGCGCTGCCGGCTCCCGAGCCTAAGCCGGATTCGGAGGCGGAAGGCGACAAGCAACCGAACGAAGATGAAATCGAGAAGGCGCTCGCTGCGCGCGAGGAGCAGCAGTTCGAGGAAGTCCAGGATGCACTCAAGCAGGCTATCCAAAAGGTGCCGGAGCTGCGGGACCTGGAGAACAGTCTGATCGTCGATCAGACTCCCGAGGGCCTGCGGATCCAGATCGTCGATCAGGAGGGCCGGTCCATGTTCCCCAGTGGCAGTGCGGCAATGTATGACCAGACCAAGGCGCTGATCGCGCTGGTCGCAGACGCCATTCGCCAGTTGCCGCAGCAGATCGCTATTCGCGGCCACACTGATGCCCAACCTTATAAGAGCGACAGCGGCTATTCCAATTGGGAGCTTTCCAGCGACCGCGCTAACTCAAGTCGGCGCCAACTCCTCGAAGCTGGCTTGCCAGCCGAGCGTATCGCCTCCGTAACCGGGCAGGCGGACCGGGAGCCACTGGTGACCGACGATCCCTATTCGCCACGAAACCGGCGCATCTCGATCATCCTCCTGCGCGAACGGCCACGGAATGCCGAAGCTGAGGCCAAGGTCGAGAGCACGGACGGCTGACGCTGCCCACCCCTTGCTGCCAGCGGTCGCGTCCCCTATCTCTAGCCCCGTTGACTGCGGCCTGACGCGGTCCCCAACCCGGGGCTAGCCCATGGAGGACAAGCGGAAACTGGCGAACCTCGATCTCGGTGCGACGGGCTGGCGCGCGCTGGAGGCTCCCGAGTTCTATGACGGCGTACCGCTGCGTCGGATGGTCGGCTACCTGATCGATGTCGTTCTTATTGCGCTCGCCACGCTCGCGCTGGGTTTCGTCTTCTTTATCCTCGGGGTGCTGACCTTCGGCCTTGCTACGCCGTTCGGCGTTGTCGCGCTCGCGCTGCTACCGGTCGCCTACCACACTTCCTTCATTGGTCGTCATGGGGCGACGCCTGGAATGGCACTCCTCGGGCTCAAGGTTCGGACCTGGACCGGCGCCCGACCCGACTTTCTTCAGGCCCTCCTGATGACTGTGCTGTTCTACGCAACGGTTCTGCCGACCGGCTATCTGATCCTCGTGATCGCCCTCTTCAACGATCAGCGCCGAACCTTGCACGATCTCCTGTCAGGGGTGCTAGTAATCCGCGCCGCTGGGCGCAGCGGCTCCGCCTAGGAGAGGAGCACCGCTTCGAGGCCCAGCAACGTGAAACCAACGCTGAGCGCAGCCGGAATAAGCAGGACTTGAATTCGCGCGGAGCGGACATCGAGCCGCCCGGACGCTGTCTCCATAGCTTCCGTGTCCACGTCGGGAACTCGGCGGGCCCGCGTTTCCGGTAGTCGTGCGCTACGCTCCATGCGCAGCAACAAGATCGGCAGGCCGAGAGAAACCAGAGCGAAGAACGCAGCAACCGCAACTACAACTGGCTCATATCCGCCGCCTAGATAAGCAATAGCAGCAACGAGAATGAACCATGCCGTCAACCCCAAGGCGAGATAATACACCCAGGAGGCAAGGACATCGGCCCGGCTGCCAGTCTTCGCTGAAAATCTTGGTGCCGCCATGTATCGTCCTTTATCTGGCAGGGCCCAGCGCAGCCTTTGCCGCATACGGCCGATTGCCGAGGCTCCACACTTTGACGTGGGTAGGCGGCAAGAGCGGCGCAAGGCTTGAAACGAAGCAAGTGGCCGATGGGTTGCAGGAGCGCTGGCCTGCTATTCCGGAACGCTGCATAATCTGTCTCAGAACGTCCGGCGGGGGTCGACGCTCGGCTGCGAGAACGCCTTACAGAGAGGTGATGGAATCGCGACCTTGATCCAAGACAGCGGAACCGCAAAGCTGTTCGATCGCTACGACCGCAACGGCTTTTACTGCGAGTTATTCGGCAGCGATCGGCGACCAGTCGAGCACACTGCGGAGATAGGCCGACGTCTGACCCAACTGGGCCTAAAGACGCTGAAGAGTCGGTCTCGCGACGCAGAGCTGGAGCTGTTCAGCTTCGGAATTACCTTTACCGTATATTCCCAGAAGGACGCTATCGATCGCATCCTGCCGTTCGACGTCATCCCGCGCGTCATTTCCGCCACGGACTGGGCGATCATCGATCGTGGGGTGAAGCAAAGGGTGGCAGCGATCAACGCCTTCCTCAGCGACATCTATCACGACCAGAAAATCATAACGGACGGCTTGGTACCGGCAGAGCTGATACTCGGCAACAGCAACTACCGGCCGGAGATGGTTGGCCTCAAGGTGCCGCACGGCACCTATGTCCACATCGACGGTACCGATCTGGTGCGCGGCGACGATGGTCGCTTCCTGGTGCTGGAGGATAACGGCCGAACGCCCTCCGGCGTGTCATATGTGGTCGAGAACCGGCATCTGATGCAGCGCGCCTTTCCCGATCTCATGGCCAACATCGGCATCCGGCCGGTCTCCGACTACGGACAGCGCTTGCATCAGGCCTTGACCGAGGTCGCGCCACAAAACTTTGCCGATCCCAGCGTCATTCTGCTCTCCGCAGGCACCTACAACTCAGCCTACTTCGAGCACATTTTCCTCGCCCGTGAGATGGGCGTGCCCCTGGTCGAAGGCCGCGACCTGATGGTGGAAGATGACCGCGTCTACATGAAGACCATCGCTGGGCTGCAGCCGGTGCAGGTGATCTATCGACGGATCAATGACGACTTCCTCGACCCGGAGGCCTTCAATCCACACTCGCTTCTGGGTGTGACAGGCCTGATGCGTGCCTACCGAAAGGGCAATCTCACGATCGCCAACGCGGTTGGCACCGGCGTCGCCGATGACAAGGCGGTCTATGCTTACATGCCGCGCATCATCCGCTACTACCTCGACGAAGATCCAATCATCGACAACGTCGAGACCAACATCTGCCGAGAGGCGGAAGGCCTCGCCTATACGCTAGACAATCTGGAGCGCCTCGTGGTGAAGCCGGTCGGAGAGGCCGGCGGCTATGGCATCACCGTCGGACCGCTTGCCAGCAAGAAGGAGATTGCCGATTGTCGCGCGGCGCTTCAGGCAAGTCCAGCGAACTACATCAGTCAACCGATGATCCGCCTGTCGGTTTCGCCGACCTTGGTGGAAAACGGGATCGAGGCGCGCCATGTCGATTTGCGTCCCTTCGCGGTTACTGGCCGCGATACCTGGGTGCTGCCAGGCGGCCTCACGCGAGTCGCGCTGCGACGCGGCTCGATCATCGTGAACTCGTCGCAAGGTGGCGGCTCGAAGGATACTTGGGTCCTTGAGTAGTCTGCTTTCCCGCCATGCCGAGGCCACCTATTGGCTCGCCCGCTACATCGAACGCGCCGAGAATCTGGCACGCATTCTAGATGTGAACGAGACGTTCAGTCGCGACAGTCGCGGCGGTCAGAACTGGCAATCGATCTTGCAGCTCTATGCCGACGAGGCCCGATTTCGCGAGACGCACGGCACGGCAACCGCCGCCGCGGTGATCGAGTTCTATACGCTCGATCCGGGAAACCCTACCTCGATACTCTCAGCGATCGCCGCGGCACGCGAGAACGCCCGCAGCCTGCGTCCGCTCATCTCGACCGAGATGTGGGCGCAGATGAACATCTTCTACAATCGCCTTAAGGCTGCGCAGCGTACCGATGTGGAAGAGCCACGACTTGTCCGCTTCTGCGCCGTCGTCAAGGAAGCCTGTCAAGCCCACACCGGCATCACGGAGGGAACCTTTTATCGCGACGAAGCCTGGTACTTCTATCAACTCGGTCGACTGATCGAGCGCGCCGACCAGACCACGCGCTTGCTTGACGTCAAGTATCACTTGTTGCTGCCGAGCTCCGGTGCGGTCGGCTCGCCACTCGACATGAGCTTCTGGAATGCGGTGCTGCGCTCGGCGGCCGGCTACCATGCCTTCCGCCGCGTCCAGCCGAGCGGCATGAGCCCGGCCACGGTGACCGGCTTCCTTCTGTTCCACCGAGCCTTCCCGCGTTCGGTACGCGGCTGCATCGAAGACCTGCTGCGATGCCTCGGGGAGCTCATGCTCGGATATCGCCTGGAGAACGGACGAGAGGCCGAGGCTGCCCTACGGTCATTGGCCCAAAGATTGAATCAGGACACGGCCGAGCGAGTGATTTCCGGTGGACTCCATGAGTACCTGGACGAGCTTCAGCAGGACCTGCTCGCCATCGGCAATGCCCTGGCGCGCGCCTATTTTGACCATGCCGCCGACGGTCAGGCGGCCTGACGATCCTCGGCCGGCAGCGGCAATTCGGGGTCTGGACGTGGCGCTCTCAACGGCTCAAGCTACCCACTGGAAACCGTTGTCGAGGATCCAAGGTAAACGATGAAAGACGGCCCGGTAATTCGCCCGCTATGGGCGGGAGACATCGAGGCCACTCAGCCGCAGCAGGTGTTCTATGTGCTGGCGGAAACGCCGTGCCCTTACTTGCCTGGGCGCTGGGAGCGCAAGCTCATGACCGAAGTGCGCGGGCGGGAGGCCACTGCCTGTTACAGCCTTTTGTCCCGCGCGGGTTTCCGTCGCAGCCATCATTTCGCCTATCGCCCGGCCTGCAGCGACTGCCGCGCTTGCGTCCCAGTCCGTGTCGTGGTCGAGGGCTTCAGGTGCACCGACTCGCTGAAGCGTGTGCTGAGGCTGAACGGCGATTTGAAAGAAAGCTTTCGCCCCAACCGGGCCAATGAAGAACAGTATCGGGTCTTCAATCGCTATATCGGCACCCGCCACGGAGATGGCGAGATGGCGGGAATGACCTATGCTGACTACCGGGCGATGGTTGAACGGACCGATCTCGATACCGAGGTCGTCGAATACCGGGACGGCGACGGACAACTCCTTGCAGCTTGCCTGCTGGATTGGCTGATCGATGGCCCCTCTGCCGTCTACAGCTTCTTCGACCCGACCGAGGCACGACGCAGCCTTGGCAGCCTGATGATCCTCAAGCTGATCGAGGCGGCACGCCGCCGCGGGACCGCATTTGTGTATCTAGGCTATTGGGTCTCCGGCTCGCCGAAGATGGCTTACAAGACGCGCTTCCGTCCGCTGGAGATTTTCGGCAATGGCGGCTGGCGCAAGCTTCCGGAAACCCATACTGTCAGCTGAATCCATTCTACCGGCGCCAGACTGTGCTGTTGCATCCCCGCTGAGGGACTTCTAGAGTTTCCCCCCATAACAGGCTCGTAGCGCGCGACCGCGCGCCGTACCCTCACAGCCAGGGGATACGCCTAGGGGGAAGGAATATACAGTAATGAATCGTCGCGATTTTCTCACCGGAGCTGTGACCGGCGTGGTCGTGGGCGCTGGCGGCACATATGCCGTCATGCAGGGCGTCAGGCAAACAGAAATGGTAGCCGAGGCTCCGGCCCAATCCCAAGCACCGACCGCGCCGGCGATCAACACCGGAATGCGCGAGCTTAAGATGGTGACAACCTGGCCCAAGGACTTTCCGGGCCTCGGCACCGGGGCCCAACGCGTGGCCGACCGCATCACTGCGATGACCGGCGGCAAGATTTCGGTGAAGCTCTATGCCGCTGGCGAATTGGTGCCACCCTTCGAATCTTTCGACGCAGTCTCCAACGGCACGGCGGACATATACCACGGCGCCGAGTACTACTGGCAGGGTAAGAACAAGGCCTTCAATTTCTTCACCACGGTTCCGCTCGGCTATACCGCATTGGAGCTCAATGGCTGGATTCACTTCGGCGGTGGCCAGGAGCTCTGGGATGAGTTGGCGGGCGGCTTCAATATCAAGCCACTGATGGCCGGCAACACCGGCGTTCAGATGGGCGGCTGGTTCACCAAGGAGATCAACACGATCGAGGACCTGAAGGGCCTCAAGATGCGCATACCGGGCCTCGGCGGCGAAGTCCTGCGGCGCCTCGGCGTCTCGGCGGTCGCACTGCCGGGTGGCGAAATCTTTCCGGCGCTGCAATCCGGCGCCATCGACGCAACCGAATGGGTCGGGCCCTGGAACGATCTCGCCTTTGGTTTCTACAAGGTGACGAAGTTCTACTACTACCCAGGCTTTCACGAGCCTGGCTCCGGGCTCAGTCTCGGCATCAACAAAGGCGTCTGGGACTCCTTCACCAAGGAGGAGCAGGAAATGGTCAAGGCCGCAGCCTGGTCAGAAAACGACATCATGATGGCGGAGTTCTTCGCCAGGAACGGCGACGCCCTGGACACGCTGGTCAACGAGCATGGCGTCCAACTGCGCAAGTTCAGCCCAGAGATCTTCGGCGCTATCGTCAAGTCGTCCGTCGAGGTAGTGAACGAGGTCGGAGCGGCTGACGACATCGGTCGCCGCGTTCTGGAAAGCTACAACAGCTTCAACAAAAAGGTGACCCGCTGGACCGAATTGTCCGAGGCCGCCTACGCCAACCATCGCGCCCAAAGCCAGTCCTAGACCGGGACTGCGCGTGACCGCGTGCAGAAGTCCCCTCGGTGGCCCAGACCGCCAAGGGGAGTCTCCTGTTTCGGGCACTGGCTGACAATGGTCCCCGGATGTCTGGCCTGAAGCTCGCCGCCGAGGCGATCGGCGCCTTCAACGAGCGGCTTGGGCGGCTCACCGCTTGGCTTGCATTGTTCATGGTGCTGATACAGTTCGTGGTCGTGTTGATGCGCTATGTCTTCGGCGTCGGCTCGATCGCGATGCAGGAATCGATCGTCTACATGCACGGCGTGCTGTTTATGGTCGGCGCCGGCTACACCCTTCTGCACGATGGTCATGTACGCGTCGACATCTTCTATCGAGAGGCCCACCCACGAACCAAGGCGATCATCGATCTCCTCGGCAGCCTGTTCCTGCTGTTACCGGTCGTCGCGCTGATCTGGATTTATTCCTTACCCTACGTGACGCGCGCCTGGTCGGTGCTGGAGGGCTCGAAGGAAACCAGCGGCATCCAGGGCGTTTATCTGCTCAAGACGGTAGTTCTCGCCTTCTGCGTTTTGGTCGCGCTCCAGGGAATCGCGTTGGCAATCCGCTCACTGCTCGTGCTGCTCGACGGAGCGTCGGCAGTCGAGTCGCGGCCTCCGCACCAGCCGGAGGTCTAGCGGGTTTGAGCGATACGCTGGACATCCTGATGTTCATTACGGTCTGCGCGGTCCTGATGGCCGGTTTTCCGGTCGCCTTTACGCTGGCCGGCGTAGGGTTACTCTTTGGCGTGGTCGGCTGGCTTTTCGGCGTCTTCGATCTTTCGATCTTCGGCGCGCTACCCTCGCGCATCTACGGCAACGCCATGACCAACGAGGTGCTTTTGGCGGTGCCGCTGTTCGTCTTCATGGGCGTCATGCTGGAGCGCTCGAAAGTCGCCGAGGAGTTGCTCGATACCATGGCACAGCTCTTCGGCACGCTGCGTGGCGGACTTGGAATTTCGGTCTGCGTGGTGGGGGCGCTCCTGGCGGCCTCGACTGGCATCGTCGGCGCCACGGTGGTCACCATGGGCCTCTTGTCGCTGCCTACCATGTTGCGCCGGAACTACAAGCCGGAGCTGGCCTGTGGCACGATCTGTGCGTCTGGCACGCTGGGTCAGATCATCCCGCCTTCGATCGTCCTGGTGATCCTCGGCGATCAGATCTCCAATGCCTATGTCGACGCCCAGCGCTCGCTCGGCAATTGGTCGCCGGACCCGGTCTCTGTTGGCGATCTCTTCGCCGGCGCTTTACTTCCTGGCCTGACGCTAGTCGGGCTCTACATCACTTATCTTGTCATCTATGCCTTGATCCACCCGGATGCCTGTCCGGCGGTGCCGCGCGATCCCGGAGCCGCTCACGGCACCGCTTTCCTTCTCAAGGTCAGTCACGCCATGGTGCCGCCGGTGGTGCTGATCGTCGCTGTTCTGGGCTCGATCCTGGCCGGCGTGGCGACCCCGACCGAGGCGGCGGCGGTGGGCGCGGTCGGCGCCACGCTGCTGGCCGGCTTGCGCGTTCAGGAGAACGCCAGGAGCGATGCCGCGCTGCCGAGCCGGGGCAGTCTCATCGGTCGCCTGATCGATGATGGCGGTCACACGCCAGTCTACGGCACCGCGCTGGCCGTCGTCGTCATGCTGACGCTCCAGTCGCTTCTCGATCTTCGGGTCGCCCGAAGCGTCATCCCGGCCGCCGACATGGTTGGGATCGTCCTTGCGAGCATTTGCTCGATCGTCGTCGCCTGGGGGCTGGTATGCTGTCTCGCTCGGGTGTGGGCCGCCGGGATCATGCATCCGGTAATGCGCGCGACCATGGAAATCTCCTCCATGGTTTTCGTGATCCTGATCGGCGCCGCAGTTTTTTCGCTGGTGTTCCGTGGTCTCGGCGGCGACGACCTGGTGCACGAGTTCCTCGTCGGCATGCCGGGTGGTGCCTTCGGTGCCATGTTCGTGGTGATGGCCGTGATGTTCGTGCTCGGCTTCTTCCTCGACTTCATTGAGATCTGCTTTGTCGTGGTGCCAGTCGTAGCGCCTGTCCTGCTGCGCATGGACCTTGACCCGGTCTGGCTCGGAGTCATGATGGGGATGAACCTGCAGACGTCGTTCCTGACTCCGCCCTTCGGATTTGCGCTCTTCTACCTGCGCGGCGTGGCGCCGCCCGAAGTGACGACGATGCACATTTATCGCGGCATCGTGCCCTTCGTTATCATCCAGATCGTGGCGCTGATCGTGCTGGCGATCTTCCCGCCCCTCGCTACATGGCTGCCCAAGGTGGTGTTCGGTTAGACCGCGCCGCCTCGAACGAAAAAGGACCGCCGAAACCGGCGGCCCTTTTGCCGAGCAAAGCAGGAGCTACGCGCGGCGGCCGATCAGCCACCAAGCGCCGGGCAGCACCGCGGCCGCCAGCGCGATTTTGAAGACCGAGCCGGCAATGAAGGGAACAAATCCGGTCGCAACTGCCGCCGAGATCGCCTGACCGACGGCATAGGACTTGGCCGCCGCCAGGAACACTGCCAGCCACGGAAGCCCAAAGGCGAAGATGACCAGCGTGCCGAGCGTCATGGCGGCGACCGTCAGCCACACCGAGCGATCCCAGCCGCGCTCGGCCAGCCCGCCGCAGAGCGCTGCGGCAACCGCGAATCCGATCAGATAGCCGCCAGTAGGGCCGGCGAAGTAGGCGAGTCCGCTGCCGCTGGCGAAAACCGGCAGGCCGACAGCGCCCTCGGCTAGATAGAGCAACACGGTGACGGTTCCGAGGCGCAGGCCGTAGGCCATGCCGATGACCGTGACGGCGAAGGTCTGCATGGTCATCGGCACCGGCCAGAAGGGCACCTGGACCTTGGCCGAGATCGTCAGGATCAGGCTCCCGGCGAGCGCTAGGACGAGTGCGCGCAAAATCCGCGACGAAGAGCTGGCCACCGGCCAGAGCGTGGCCGAGAGTGTCATGCGGTTGCCATCGGCAGCTTGAACGCTCATGAGGTATTCCTCCTTAGAGGTTCCGTTCGTGAGGGCCTGCCCTCGCCTGCGACCGTCCTTATAGGCCGCTGGCGGAAGGCCGGCAACGGGCTGGCTCGGGCTTAGTCGCCGTTTGTTTCGCCGAACCTGTTGGACTTGGGAAAGCCCTTAGGCGGCAATCGCCCGGCCTGCGATCGCTTCCCGATCCAGTCGCGCAACTCGGTTTCGGTCCGCACCCGGCCCGCCCCTATGGTCCAGGTGAGACCCTCTTTGAGTGTGAAAGCCTTTAGATCCGATAGGCCGCCGTCACGATACTTTTGCAGCAGGAGGCCGCGCCCGCGGGTCATCTCCGGCAACTCGGACAGCGGGAAGATCAGCAGCCTGCGGTTCTCGCCGACCACCGCCACGCTGTCGCCATCGGCCGGAGCGCAGATCGCCGCTGCCCCGCTCGCGCCCAGGTTCAGCACCTGCTTGCCGTTCTTGGTCTGGGCCAGCACCTCGTCTTCGGGGACCAGGAAGCCGCGGCCGTCGCGCGAAGCCACCACGAACCTGCGGCCGCCACGATGGATCAGCAATGCCACGATCTCCTGATCGTTCGGGAGCTCCACCAGCAGCCGCACCGGCTCGCCGAAACCGCGCCCGCCCGGAAGCTTGTCGACGCCAAGAGTGTAGAAGCGGCCGTTGGTGGCGAACAGCAGCAGCTTGTCGGTGGTCTCCGCCTTGATCGCGAAGCGCGCCTTGTCGCCTTCCTTGTGCTTGGCATCGGAGGTGTCGTCGAGATGACCCCTCAGAGCGCGGATCCATCCCTTGGCCGAGAGCAGCACAGTCACCGGCTCGCGCTCGATCACCGCCTCGATCGGCACCTGGAGATCGGCCGGCGCCCCGCCCACCTCGGTGCGTCGCTTACCGAGCGGTGTTGCCGATCCGAACAGCTTCTTGATCTCCTGCAGCTCGGCTCCGATCACGCGCCAGCGCCGGTCCTCGTCCTTCAGCAGGCGCTTCAAGTCCTTCTGCTCCTCGGTCAGCGCGCCATGCTCGCGTTTCAGCTCCATCTCCTCGAGCTTGCGCAATGCGCGTAGCCGCATATTCAAGATCGCCTCGGCTTGAACGTCGTGCAGCTTGAAGCGCTTCATCAGGACGGGTTTGGGCTCGTCGTCGTTGCGGATGATGCGAATCACCCCGTCGAGGTTGAGGAAAGCGATCAGATAGCCGTCGAGGATCTCCAGCCGCGCCACGATCTTCTCCAGCCGGTGCTTGGTGCGGCGCACCAGCACCACATGGCGATGATCCAGGAACGCTTGTAGCGCCTCACGCAGGTTCATGACGCGCGGTGTGTTCTCGGCATCCAGTACATTGAGATTCAACGGCACACGCACTTCGAGATCGGTCTGACGGAATAGCGATTCCATCAGCACTGCCGGGTCGACGTTGCGGCTCTTGGGCTCCAGCACCAGGCGCACCTCGTCAGTCGACTCGTCGTGGATGTCGTCGAGCAGAGCCAATTTCTTGGCCGCCAGCAGCTCAGCAATCTTCTCGATCAATCGCGACTTCGGCACTTGGAAGGGAATTTCGGTGACCACGAGCTGATAGGTGCCGCCCTTGAAACTCTCGACCTCCCACCGGGCGCGCAAACGGAACGAGCCGCGCCCGCTCCTGTAGGCCTCGACGACGGCTGCGCGATCCTCGACCAGGATGCCGCCGGTCGGAAAGTCGGGACCGGGCACGAAGCCGACCAGCTTGTCGATAGTCGCCTTGGGGAACTTGATGAGATGCAACAGCGCGTCACAAAGCTCCGCCACGTTGTGTGGCGGAATCGCAGTCGCCATGCCGACTGCGATGCCTTGCGCGCCGTTCGCCAGAAGGTTGGGGAACTTGCCCGGCAGAACGACCGGCTCCTGCTCCTCGCCGTCGTATGTGGCGCGGAAGTCGACCGCGTCCTGATCGATTCCCTCCAACATCAGTTGGGCGACGGCGGTGAGGCGTGCTTCGGTATAGCGCATGGCCGCCGCGCTATCGCCATCGATGTTGCCGAAGTTGCCCTGGCCGTCGATCAGCGGGTAGCGCAGGGAGAATTCCTGGGCGAGACGCACCAGCGCATCGTAGATCGACTGGTCGCCGTGCGGGTGGAACTTGCCGATCACGTCGCCCACCACGCGGGCCGACTTCTTGAAGCCGGACCCGGGATCGAGGCGCAGCTGCCGCATGGCGTAGAGCAGGCGGCGGTGGACCGGCTTCAGCCCGTCGCGCACATCGGGCAGCGAGCGGGCCATGATGGTGGAGAGGGCATAGGAGAGATAGCGCTCCGACAGAGCGTCGACGAGCGGGATTTCGCGGATTTCGCCGGCTGGCTGGGCGGCGCTGCGTCGGACCATGATCACCTCTGGGTGTCGGCGAGATATAGTAACTCGAGACCGGCTTCGAACAACAACTTGCGGCAGGCCATCGAGCTAGAACCTGTCAGCGCGGAACGGCGTGACGTCGATTCCCGGCTCGCCGCCGTCGGCGAGCGCGGCAACGATCTCGCCGGTGCGGGCCGCGAGCATCAGGCCGCAGTGGCCGTGGCCGAAGGCGAAGAAGGCGTTGGGATAGCGCGGGCTGCGCGAGATCACCGGCAGTGAATCGGGCATCGAGGGGCGAAAGCCCATCCAGCGCGTGGCGCCGGCCTCGTCGATTTGCGGCAGCCAGCGCTTGGCATGCTTCAGCAGCAGCGCGGCGCGCTGCCAGTTGGGCGGCGCTTCCAGGCCGCCGAGCTCCACAGTGCCGGCCAGCCTGAGGCCGGTCGAAAGCGGCGTCATGACGAAGGCGCGCTCGGTCGAATAGAGCGGGATGCGCGGCGCCACGCCGGGATCGGGAAGCTGAATGTGATAACCGCGCTCGGTGTCGAGCGGCAGATCGCTGCCGAGTTGGCGCACCAACGGCCGCGACCAAGCGCCGGCGGCGATCACCACCTGTCCGGCAGGGAGCGTCTGGCCTCCCGTCACCACCCCGCGTGGCCCCTCCGGCCCGAGCTCGAAGCCCCTGGCTTCGCCCGTCACCAGCCGACCGCCATTGCGCTGAAAGGCCTCGGCGAGAATCTGCACCAGACGAAAATTGTCGAGCGTGTACGCGACGCGCGGATAGTGCACCGCGCGGACGAAGATCGGCGCCAGCTCCGGCTCGAACTGCCGGATCTCCTCTGCCGGAATCTCGGTGAACTCGACCCCGCGGCGGCGCTGCAGCTCCAGCATGGCGCGGCCGCTTTCGAAGCCGGCTTCGCTCTCGTAGAGGCAGAGCCACCCGGTTCGCCGGATCATGTCGCGGGCACCGGCCATCTCCAGCAGTGGTTCGTAGGCCGCGATCGAGCCCTTCACCAGTGCCGCCAGCGCGATCGAGATCTGCTCGACGCGCTCCGGCCGGCTCGCCGCCACGAAACGCCATAGCCACGGCGCGAGGCGCGGCAGGTAGCTCCAGCGGATCGCCAGCGGCCCCAGAGGGTCGAGCAGCATGCCTGGGACCTTGGCCAGGATGCCAGGCGTGGCCATCGGCACCACCGATTCCTCGCTGACGATGGCACCGTTGCCGAAGGAGGTGCCGCGCCCAGGCTCGTCGCGCTCCAGCAGCGTGACCGCGCGGCCGGCGCGCAGCAGCGAGAGCGCGACGGCAACACCAACGATTCCGGCACCGATCACGACGATCGGCGGCAAGTCGCCCTCCAGCCGTCTCTCCGCCGTCACGCGTCCAACCTCTGCTCGAGCAGGCGCAGGCGCGCCACAGGCAGCGGCTTGTGATGGGAGGCGAAGACATGACGCTCAAGGAAGAAGCCGGTGAGCTTCAGCCCTTGAGCCACCTCCTCCGCGCCGCCGTGGCCGCCGCCTGCAAGGAAGCGCGGCAGCACCAGCAGGCGCTCGCGGTAGGGCTCTCCGGCCGCGAGCGATACGGCACGACCCGAGCGCGGCGAGACATAGGCCAGCGCGTCGTTGTCGCCGCCGGCTGCGCAGCTCGCGAGATCGAGGCCGAAGCCAAGCTCGGCCAAAAGCGCCAGTTCCCAGCGCACGTAGACCTCGGCCCAATGCGCACCCGGCAGGGCGCGCAGCAGCGCCAGCAGTCCCTCGAAGGCGCCGGGGTGTGGCTCGCGCTCCGGCAGCGCCTGTTCGCTCACCGCGGCAGCGGCGGCCAGCGCGGCGAGCCGCGCCGGCTTGTCGAGCAGCCGCGCGGCGAGGCTTTCGCCGAGCTCGCAGTCGTAGGAGCCGAGCTGCTCGGCCAGCCGCCCGCTCCAGCGCGCGGTCAGCAGATTGCCCGGCTGATAGAGCCCGCGGGCGCGTCGCCCCTGCCCGCCGCGCGCCAGGCCGGCATGGCGCCCGCGCTCCCTGGTCAGGAGCTGCACCACCAGCGCATTCTCGCCGTGCGGACGGGCGGCGAGCACGATCCCTTCGTCGTTCCAGTTCATGACGCAAGTCTTACCCTGTCTCGGGATCGCAATCACCTGTCAGTTGGGGCGCGCCGCCGGGCGGCGGGGCCGTTCCGGATGACCAGCTTGCCAAATAATATCGGCAGCGATCACCATGCTTCCTCGGAGCGTGCGGCAAAGCGGCCGACACCGAATGGCTTGGCTCACACAATTGCACGAGCAGTGCGGACGAACGCCACCTTGCGTCACGGCTTCTCTAGACTTTCCAGCGCGGCCGACAACGACCAGATCAAGGGCCGAGGCAGCACTGGGGACCTAGAGGGTGTGCCGCGCGATGTTGGCGTTGTTTTTAGTCTGTGAGAAAGACGCTCACCGCCAGCGCCAGACAACAACGAAGGCGATCGTCGTGGCGACGATCACCTCCCATGAATAGAACAGCGGGATCACCTCCTCCTCCGAGGCCAGCCCGGTCCAGGCCGCGAGGACCAGCGGAACGACGGAGACCAAGGCGCAAGCCGCAGTGCGCAGAGCCATCGAGAAGAGCTTGCCGAAGAGGGCGATCGACGCTTTTTGCAGCCGTGCCTCCTTCACTTCCTCGCCGAGCGCGGGATCTCGCAGCACCGCGGACGCCGTGCGGGTCTCCCCGATCGCGGCGTGCGCCACGGCAGGAATCTGGAGCAAGCGAAAGCCGAGCAGGAACAGTGCGACCGACGCGCCTGCCACAAGGTAGTTCAAGTCTTCGACACCTCTTGTCGCTGCCTTTGCTTGCGGCGGCGGCGCAGCCGCTTAATGGGGTACCAGACGAAGCCGATGACGGCAAAGAACAGCCCTGCCACGAGCGCGACCAGCCATCCGAGCGCGGTGATCCCGGCGCCGGGCCCAACATAGGCCTGCGCCTCCAGTGGCGTCAGGACGAAAAGAACCAGGAGCGCTGCGACCGCGCTCGTCGCCCGGGTTCGGCGCCGTCTCGACCACCGTCGGGTGCTATCGTTGTACACCATACCTCGACACCTCCTTACTCACATGTCCAGTCTTCAACGGTGAAGTAATCTTCCGGAAGGCGTGTCGCTTCTTGGAACTCAGCGATGTGCGTATCATCGACACGATTGATATGCTCCCAGACAATCTCCCCCTTTTCGTCGACCTCGAAGGCCCTGCCACCGTAGGACTCGGTTATCAGGATATTGCCGTTCGGCAGAAGCTGATGCTTCCCCTGCTCATCAGTGTGGAAGGGCCTTTCAGGAGTCCCCTCATAGGCAATTCGGGTTTCGCGGCTGGCCGGATCGACGATGATGATGTTGCTGCCGCCGAACACCGATCCAGTTGGCGTGTTGTCCCGCCGATTGTTGAACACCGCTATGGTGCCGTCCGGCAGAAAATCGGGGTCATGCTGTTGCAACCAGGGGCCCGTCTGGTGCCATT
>JBOHKJ010000441.1:0-12823 GCA_050728975.1 Kiloniellales bacterium
CCTCTAGATGGCGCCGGAAGGCCTCGACGCCCAGCGGCCGGCCGCTCGCCGACTCGATCAGCGCATCGGTCGAGAGCAGCGAGGCACGGCCATGGATCTCGCGTCGCAGCCAAGCGAGCAGCGGCGCGAAATCGCCGCGGCCGATGGCGGTCTCCAGCTCGGGGATGGCGGCCCTGGCGGCAGCGAAGAGCTGGGCCGCAGCCAGCGCACCCATCGTGTAGGTGGGGAAATAGCCCCAGGCGCCGTCGTACCAGTGGATGTCCTGGAGGCAGCCGAGACGATCGTCGGGTGGTGTCACGCCCAGCAGCTCCGCCATGGCAGCGTTCCAGGCCGCGGGCAGATCGGCGACCGCGAGCCCGCCGGCGACAAGCTCCCGCTCCAGCCGATAGCGCAGGATGACGTGCGCCGGGTAGGTCGCCTCGTCGGCGTCGACGCGGACGAAGCCGCGCTCGACCCGTGTGTAGAGGCGGTGCAGGTTGTCGGCCTCCCAGGCCGGCCCGCTGCCGCCGAAGGCTTCGCGCGCCAGCGGCGCCAGATAGCCGACGAAGGCGCGGGATCGGCAGGCCTGCATTTCGATCAACAAGGACTGGCTCTCGTGGAGCGCCATGCCGCGCGCCTCGCCGACCGGCTGGAGGCGATGCTCGGCCGGCAGCCCGCGCTCGTAGAGCGCATGCCCGGTCTCGTGCAGCACGCCCATCAGCGCCGAGGTGAAATCCGCTTCGTCGTAGCGCGTGGTGATGCGCACGTCCTCCGGCACGCCGCCGCAGAAGGGATGAAGCGAGACGTCGAGGCGGCCGTGCTTGAAGTCGAAGCCAAGCATGGTCATCAGCGTACGGGCAAGCGCTTCCTGCTTGGCGCGCAGAAAGGGACCATCGGGCTCGAGCGGCTGCGGCGCGCGCTTCTGGCGCTCCTCTATCGCGAGGACCAGGTCGGGCAGAAAGGCGCTGAGCCGAGCGAAGAGCGCATCGATACGCTCCGCGCTGGCGGCCGGTTCGTACTCGTCCAGCAGCGCGTCGTAGGGGGCGCAGCCCAAGGCATCGCTCTTGGCTGCCGCCGCCTCGCGCGTCAGCTTAAGCACCGCTTCCAGCTCGCGTCTGACGGCGGAGAAGTCGGCGGCCGGACGTGCCCGACGCCAGGCGGTCTCGCAACAGCTGTTGGCCTTCGCCCGCGCCTCGACCAGATCGGCGGGCAGCGCAGTCGCATGGCGCCACCGCCGGCGCATCTCGGCGAGATTGGAGCGCGCCCAGGGATCGAGCGCCGCAGCCGCCGCTTCGGCCTCGTCGAGCAGATCGCTCACCTGTGCGCAGCTCAAGAGCTCGTGACAGGTGACGTCGAGCGCCGCCAGCTGCTCGCCGCGCGCCGTTGCGCCGCCTTCGGGCATGACCGTGGAGAGGTCCCAATTGAGGAGGCCGGCGGCCTCGCGCAGTGCGGCAAGGCGACGAAAACGGCTGGCGAGCGAGCGATAGGCGTTCATGACGAGGAGCGCTCCTCCTGCCGGGGGCATTCGCGCTCCTGGCGGCTGCGGCGGAGATAGAGCACGAGGATCACCAAGAGCGCAGCGGCCAGCGCGAACCAGGTGATCGCATACTGCAGATGATCGTTGCGAATATCCGCGGACGGCGTCGCTGGGCGAGGGAAGCCAGCACCTTTTCCCTCGCCGAGCGCTTCCGCATAGACGACTGTAACCGGCCGCGTGAGCCCCGCCACGCGCGCCATCTCGGCAAGATCGGGCCACAGCCAGAGGCGCTTGTCCGGCTCGTTCGCCGGCTCGAACCAGGGGCTGCCGCGCCAGCCTCCCGGCTTCAGCCAAGCCAGCAGCGTAACCGCCCCCTCCTGCCGGCTGTCGGATCGCGCCGCGGGCTCTTTGAGCTCGGGCGGCAGCCAGCCGCGGTCGACCAGCAGGCTGCGTCCGTCGGTCAACACCAGCGGCGTGACCAGATGGAAACCGACCCGGCCGTTCCGGGTCCGAGCCGCGAAGAACAGCTCCTGCCCGTGAAGGAAGCGGCCGCTCAGGCGCACGCGCCGCTGCAGCAACGGCTCGATCGGGTCCAGATCCTCAGGTAGCGCGATCGGCGGCTCGGCAAGGCGCTCGGTGCGCTCGGCAATCAACGCCTCCTTCCAGGCCAGCCGCTGCAGCTGCCAGACCCCGAGCCCGACCAGCATCGCCGTTGCCGTCAAGACGATGAACAGAGCGACACCGCGCCGTATGCGACGCCTGCCTTCAGTCATAGTCGATGCTGCCGCCTTCGCTCGCCTTGTTGCGATACTGGAGAGCGATCAGCAAGCCCTTCATCGGGCGCAACAAGCCGAGCGTAAGCGCCAGGATGACGATCGGCCAGAGCATTACATGGAGCCATTCCGGCGGCGCGAAGAGACGCTCGGTGAAGAACATCAGCGGCAGGACCAGGGCGCCGACGATGAAGATCAGGAAGACGGCGGGGCCGTCGCCGCTGTCTGACTTCTGCAAGTCGAGATCGCAAGCATCGCAGCGCTCGGCGACCGTCAGGTAGCCGTCGAACAGGCGCCCGCGCCCGCAGCGCGGACAGCGGCAACCCAAACCCGCGACAAAGGGCGAGACCGGCGGCCGATAGCCTCCTTCGCTCATACCATCCCAAGAGCACGATCGGGAAAAGTGTCTTTCACTTTTCCGAGAAGATTGTGCTCAACCTGTCGAGTCGGAGCAAGATTCACGGATCGGATCGATCCGATCCGATCTTGCTCCAGCGTGGGCGGCTCGCCTCAGCGTCCTCCCCACCAGTAGACGCAAACGAAAAGGAACAGCCAGACCACGTCGACGAAGTGCCAATACCAAGCCGCGGCCTCGAAACCGAAGTGGTGGTCCGGCTTGAAGTGGCCGCGCCAAGCGCGATACCAGCAAACGGAAAGGAACAGCGTGCCGATGATCACATGTGCGCCGTGGAAGCCGGTCGCCATGTAGAAGGTCGAGGAGTAGATGCCGTCGGTGAAGCCGAAGGCGGCATGGCCGTATTCGTAGGCCTGAATCGAGGTGAAGAACAGGCCGAGCCCGACGGTGATGCCGAGCCCCAGCAACAACCCGTGGCGGTCGTTCTCGCGCAACGCGTGGTGCGCCCAGGTGACCGTGCAGCCCGACAGCAGCAGGATCATCGTATTGAGGAACGGCAGGTCGAAGGCATGGAACGGCTCGACCTGGACCGGCGGCCAGACCCCGCCGGTAGCCTCGACGCGCGAGAACTGGATCGCCTCGTCGACGAACAGGCTGGCGTCGAAGAAAGCCCAGAAGAAGGCCGAGAAGAACATCACCTCGGAAGCGATGAAGAGCACCATGCCGTAGCGCAGGCCGAGCTGCACGATCGCGGTGTGGTGACCTTCGAAGGTCGCTTCCTTCACCACGTCGCGCCACCAGAGGAACATGGTGAGCAACACCAGGAAGATGCCGACCGGCAGCAGCCAGACCGTGAAGTCGTGCATCCAGAGCACCATCGAGACTGCCAGTGTTCCGGCGGCGAGCGCGCCAACCAGCGGCCAGGGACTGGGGTCGACCAGATGGTAAGGATGCTTCTGGGTGGTCGCGTGGGCTTGGCTCATCGCTTGTCCTCTGGGTTCGCGGCGACTTTAGTTGAGATTGCCGGCGGCAGCGCCCGGCACTGCGCTCACCTGCCCGTCCGCCGCGGCGTTCGGCGTTTCCTCCTCGGCAGGAAAGAAAGTGTAGGAAAGGGTAATGGTGTGGACATCGTCCAGGTTGGGATCCTCGACGATCGCCGGATCGACGAAGAAGCTGACCGGCATCTCGACGCTCTGGCCTGGCTCCAGCCGCTGCTCGGTGAAGCAGAAGCAGTCGATCTTGACGAAGTACTGGCCGGCCTTGAGCGGCGTGACGTTGAAGGTCGCCGTGCCGACCAGCGGCCGGTCGGTAAGGTTCTCGGCGCGATAGAAGGCGAGCTGCTCCTCGCCGACGGGAAGCGTGACGCTGCGATTCACCGGCTGGAAGCTCCACGGCAGCTGGGGATCGATGTCGGCATTGAAGCGTACCGTGATGCGCCGTCCTTCCAAGCCGCCGGGCGCCTGCTCGGCGACCTGGGTGGTTCCGCCGTAGCCGGTCACCTGGCAGAAAATGCGGTAAAGCGGCACCGAGGCAAACGACAGCCCCACCATCCCGGCCACCACGACCGAGAGCAACAGCGCAATCCGTCGATTGGGGTTGAGAGCGTTCATGGCCTCACTCGCCGCCCATGCGCACGATCGAGACGAAGTAGACCAACACGCAAAAGCCGAGCAGCAACGCGGCCAGGGCCCAATTCTTGGCCCGCTGGCGGCGCCGAGCGGTTTCTTTCCGTTGGTCCTCGTCCACGCGCGATCATCCGATCCAGGCCGTTGCCGCCGCTCCCGAGTCGACGATCAGGAGGGCGAAAAGCAGGAAGAGATAGAGGATCGAGAAGCCGAACAGGCGCTTGGCCGGCACGTCCCCGGCGTGGCTATGGAGCCGCCAGGCCAGCAGCACGAAGACCGCGCCCAGCGCCACTGCACCGCCACCGTAGATCCAGCCGGCAGTCCCGATCAGGCTCGGCACTACGGCAAGCGGTGCCAGAACCAGGCTGTAGATCAAGATCTGACGGCGTGTCATGGCGGCGCCCGCCACCACCGGCAGCATCGGCACGCCGGCCTTGGCGTATTCGCCGGCGCGGTAGAGCGACAGCGCCCAGAAATGCGGCGGCGTCCAGAGAAAGATGATCGCCACCAGCACCAGGGCCTCGAGCTCGAGGCGGCCGGTCACCGCCGCCCAGCCGATCGCGGGCGGCATGGCACCGGCCAGGCCACCGATCACGATGTTCTGCGGCGTGCGGCGCTTCAGCCAAAGGGTGTAGACGAAGACGTAGAAGCCGTTGGCGAAGGCCAGCAGCGCGGCGGCGGTCCAGTTGACTGCCAGCCCCATGATCATCACCGAGAAGAGGCTGAGCGCGACCCCGAGGCCGAGCGCGTCGGCCGGCTCGACTCTGCCGGCCGGGATCGGCCGCTGGCGGGTGCGCGCCATAACCGCGTCGATGTCGCGGTCGTAGTACATGTTGACCGCGCCGGCAGCCCCCGCACCGACCGCGATCGCCAGCACGGCGACCGCGCCGAGGAGCGGATGGATGGCACCGGGCGCCGCCAGCAAGCCCGCGAAGCCGGTGAAGACCACCAGCGACATCACCCGCGGCTTGAGCAGGGCCCAGTAGTCGCCGAGCCGCGCCGCCTCGACGAAGGCGGGCTTGGCGCGCACAAAATCAAGCGAAAGGTCGCTCATTCCGATCGGGTCCTAAAAGTCTCTGACAATCAGTTTCGTCAATGCGCCGCCGGGGTGATCCGCGGCAACTCTTCGAAGGTGTGGAACGGCGGCGGCGACGGCACGGTCCACTCCAGGGTCGAGGCGCCCTCGCCCCATGGGTTGGCGCCCACTCTGCGGCCGGCGGTCAGGGTGTAGATCGCCACGAAGACGAAGAACACCGTGGCCGCAATCGAGATGTAGGAGCCGTAGGAGGAAACCATGTTCCAGCCGGCGTAGGCGTCCGGGTAATCGATGTAGCGGCGCGGCATGCCGGCCAATCCGAGAAAGTGCTGCGGGAAGAAGGTCAGGTTGACGCCCACGAAGGTCGTCCAGAAGTGCAACTGGCCCGCCCACTCCGGATACTGGCGGCCGGTCATCTTCGGAATCCAGTAGTAGAAGGCGCCGAAGATTCCGAACACTGCACCGAGGCTCAGCACGTAGTGAAAGTGCGCAACGACGTAGTAGGTGTCGTGCAGTGCCGTGTCGATGCCTGCATTGGCCAGCACCACACCGGTGACGCCGCCGATGGTGAAGAGGAAGATGAAACCGATCGCCCACCACATCGGCGTGGTCAACCTGATCGAGCCGCCCCACATGGTGGCGATCCACGAGAAGATCTTCACGCCGGTGGGCACCGCGATCACCATGGTCGCCGCGGTGAAGTAGACGCGCGTATCGGCGCCCATGCCCACGGTGAACATGTGGTGCGCCCAGACGATGAAACCGACGAAGCCGATGCCGACCATCGCGTAGACCATGCCGAGATAGCCGAAGATCGGCTTGCGGCTGAAGGTCGAGACGATCTGGCTGACGATCCCGAAGGCCGGCAGGATCATGATGTAGACCTCGGGATGGCCGAAGAACCAGAAGAGGTGCTGAAACAGGATCGGATCGCCGCCGCCCGCCGGATCGAAGAAGGTGGTGCCGAAGTTGCGATCGGTCAGCAGCATGGTGATGGCGCCGCCCAGTACCGGAAGCGCCAGCAGCAGCAGGAAAGCCGTCACCAGAATCGACCAGACGAAGAGCGGCATGCGGTGCAGCGTCATGCCTGGCGCGCGCATGTTGAAGATGGTGGTGATGAAATTGATGGCACCCAGGATCGAGGACGCGCCGGCCATGTGCAGCGCGAAGATCGCCATGTCTACCGACGGCCCGGGATGGCCCAGCTCCGAGGACAGCGGCGGATAGATCACCCAGGAGGTGCCGGCGCCGGGGCCGACGAAGGCCGAGCCCAGCAACAGCCCGAAGGCGGGAACCAGCAGCCAGAAGGAGATGTTGTTCATCCGCGGGAAGGCCATGTCGGGCGAACCGATCATCAGCGGTACGAACCAGTTGCCGAAGCCGCCGATCAGCGCCGGCATGATCACGAAGAACACCATGGTCAGGCCGTGGGCGGTGATCAGGACGTTCCACTGCTGGCCGTCGGCCACGCCGCCGCTCAAGAGATACTGGACGCCGGGCTCCTGCAATTCGAGGCGCATGATCAGGGAGAAGAAACCGCCGATCAGTCCCGCCACGATGGCAAAGATCAGGTAGAGCGTCCCGATGTCTTTGTGGTTCGTGGAGCAGAGCCAGCGGACGAAAAAGCCGGGCTTGTGATCGTGATGATCGTGCGTGTCGCTGGCAGCGTAGGCCATGGTCTTTGGTCCTTGTTACTTGCCGCTATCTGTCGCTGGCCCGAGCCACCTGATCGGAGCTCGTAGGCGCAGCAGGCTGGTCCAACGTAGCGAAGCGCTGCTGTGCGTCTGCCACCCAGGTTGCGAACGCCTCCTTGGAGACCGCCTCGATCTTGATCGGCATATAGGAGTGGCCGGTACCGCAGATTTCCGAGCACTGGCCGTAGTAGACGCCCTCCTGCGTGACCTCGAACCAGGTCTCGTTGAGGCGCCCGGGCACGGCGTCGAGCTTCACGCCGAAAGCGGGAAGCGCGAAGGAGTGCAACACATCGGTCGCCGTGATCAGCAGCCTGACCTTGGTGTCGACCGGAACGACGACGGAGTTGTCGGTTTCGAGCAGACGGCGCTGGCCGGGCTGCAGCGATGCCTCGTCGATCATGAGCGCGTCGAAGGTGAAATTCCCGTGGTCCGGATATTCGTAGGACCAGTACCACTGATGCCCGATCGCCTTGAGCGTCATCTCCGCGTCGACCGCGCGGTCGGCGAAATAGAGCAGCTTGAAGGATGGCCAGAAGATGCCGGCGAGGATGACGATCGGAACCACCGTCCAGATCACTTCGATCAGCGTATTGTGCGTCGTTTTCGAGGGCGTCGGATTAGCGCGCGCGTTGAAGCGGACGATCACGTAAATCAGCAGCGCAAGCACGAAGACCGTGATGGCGGCGATGATGATCAACAGCAGGTGATGGAATTCGACGATCCGCTCGGCGGTCGGCGAGGCTGCCGGCTGGAACCCGAGCTGCCAGGGCAGTGGCTCGGCAGCCTGGGCAGCGAAGGGCAGGAAGCCGAGCAATACTGCCAGGAGAGTAAGAGCCAGAAACCGTCTGTTCATAGCCGTGCCTTGGTTCCGTTGTACTTGGCCATCGAGCCGTGCTCGCCGCAGGTTCTAAGCATCCGTATCCGCTGGCGAACGCGTTTGCTCGAGCGACGCCGAAGCTACAAGAGAGGGGCGAAGCCGACAAGCCTGAGCCGGCCCGAACTGCGCTCGAGTCCGCCGCTTCGAAAGCTTACCGCCCTCTCCGGCTTCCTTCGCCCCATGCGACCTTATGTCGCACGCGCTGCCGATCCACGACGGCTCAGTCGGCACTGTCGCGTTCCGCCCAGTGCCGAAGCCGTTTCAGCCCCAGCCAGGCCGCGCCGACGACCGGAACGATGGCGAGCGCGGTCGCGACCTCGGGGTCCCACCAGCCGATACCGGCGCGCTGCATCGCCTTGAAGAGGTAGCCCAAGAGGCCGACCGAGTAATAGGAGATAGCCACCACCGACAGGCCCTCGACAGTCTGCTGTAGACGCAGCTGGAGGCGGGCGCGCCGCGCCATTGTGCGCAGCAGCTCGCTGTTCTTGGCCTCAAGCTCGATCTCGACCCGGGTCCGCAATAGCTGCCCGGCGCGCGCGATTCGCTCGCTGTGATCCTCGAGACGCTCGGCGACCGCCTCGCAGGTGCGCATCGCCGGGGCGAGGCGCCGGTCGATAAACTCGACCAGCGTCTGCAGGCCTTCGACCCGCTGCTCCCGCAACTCGTCGACCCGCTTCTGGACCAGGGCATAGTAGGCGCGCGCCGCGCCGAAGCGGTACATGGTGGCGGCTGCCATGCCCTCAACCTCGGCCGAGAGATCGGTCAGGCGCTCAAGCAAACGCTGTTCGTCCTCGACCGATGCCAGCGTCGAAAGCTCGCTCATCGCGGCGGCGAGGCCGTCGCCGACTTCGGTCAGCACCGGGGCGCTCTGCCGCGCCGGCGGCAGTGCCAAGAGCGCCAGCATGCGATAGGTCTCGATCTCGAAGAGGCGTTGAATCAGGCGACCGGCCTGGCGCGGCCGCAGACCCTGGTCACGGACCAGGATGCGCGAGAAGCGATCCTCGCGGATTGCGAAGTCGAGCCAGATCTCGGCAGCGCCCCCCGAGACCAGGCTGCCGGCGATTCCGTCGCTGCCGAATAGCGCAAAGAGCGCCTCCTGGCTTCGTTCCGGCGCGGCGCGCGCTTCCATCTCCAGGTGTGCGCCGACCAGCAGCTGACCCGGCAGCTCGGCTAGCCAGTCCGCCGGTACCAGGTCCAGCACCGGATCCTCGAACGGCTGGGTCGGCGCGACACCGGCGACGAAAAAACTGTAGGTCGAGAACTCGGTATGGCGCTCCCAGCGCAGCCGGAACGGCCCGAGGTCGACGATGTAGTGGCTCTGGTCGTCGTTCGGCGGGGCCGCTCCATAGCGGCTGCAGAGCCTGGCCACTCGGACCCGGTCCTCGCTGCCGGCACCCTCGCCCGACAGCAATGCCAGATGACTCGCCCGCTCGGGCGCTTGCAGCGACGCGAAGGGTCGCGCATGCAGCTCGTCGGCGAGCGTCAGACGCAGCGGATGATCGGTGAGCGGCAGGGGCATAACGTGCGTACGTAGTTGGTGCGGACCCTGGCGCGTTCCCTAGCATGGGGCAACGCCGCGACGCCACGTTGTCTTGCCGCTCTCTTGGGGCCGGGGCTACGATCCGTCAATGCGCGAGTCGCGCCTCCTCCGACCCAAGAGCCCGCCCTTGGAAGCATCCAGCGATCCCCGACCACAGCGGTCAGCGGGGAAACTGGTCTGTGGGTCATGGATACTTTCTTCGATTCGCACTATCGGGGCTTGGCGTTCTTCGAGGTCACGGTGCGCGAGGCTTCGCACGACGTGACGCCCGAGGAGGCTGCGGCCGCGGCGACCCGCCCCGGGGCCTCGCTGGCTTGAGCGCCGACAGTGCGCCGGTCAGCGCGCAGATCCTGGGGCCGAGATCGGGCTGGCATCGGCGCCTGGAGGGTCCATATTGAAGAAACCGCCCGGCCCAAGAACCCAGGACCCGAGCTTCCATGAGTCACCTTCCCGCTACCGACGACCTCTTCTTCGTCCGCGCCGGCCTCGACCGCTCGCGCACTGCCAAGATCGTCGAGGAGGCGCTGAGCGGCGCCGACGACGGCGAGCTCTTTCTGGAATATCGGCTCTCGGAGTCGTTGGCCTTCGACGACGGTCGCCTCAAGAGCGCTTCTTTCGACACCACCCAAGGCTTCGGCCTGCGCGCGGTGGCCGGCGAGGCGGCGGGCTTCGCCCACGCCAGCGAGCTCAGCGAAGGTGCGATCCGGCGCGCCGCGGAGACCGTGAAGGCGGTCACCGCCGGACATGGCGGCACACTGGCCGCCGGACCGAGCGGGACCAACCGCCAGCTCTACGGCGACTTCAATCCGCTCGCCGCAGTGCCCTTCGAGGCCAAGGTGAAGCTGCTGGCGGAGATCGACGCCTACGCGCGCAGCCGCGACCCGCGCGTCAAGCAGGTGACGGCCTCGCTGGCCGGCTCGTGGCAGGCGGTGCAGATCTTGCGCGGCGACGGCGAGCGGCGCGCCGACGTGCGGCCTCTGGTGCGCCTCAACGTCGCGGTGGTGCTGGGCGACGGCAGCCGCATGGAAAGCGGGACCACCGGCAGCGGCGGGCGAATTCCCTACGACCGCTTCCTCGAGCCGGAGTACTGGAGGGCAGCGGTCGACGAGGCGCTGCGCCAGGCCGAGGTCAACCTCGGCTCGGTTCCAGCGCCGGCCGGCGAGATGCAGGTGGTGCTGGGCTCGGGGTGGCCGGGCATCCTGCTGCACGAGGCGATCGGCCACGGCCTGGAAGGCGACTTCAACCGCAAGAAGACCTCGGCCTTTTCCGGGCTGATGGGCGAGCGCGTCGCATCGCCCGGCGTCACCGTGGTCGACGACGGCAGCATCCCAGACCGCCGCGGCTCGCTCACCGTCGACGACGAGGGCACGCCGAGCCAGAAGACCGTGCTGATCGAGGACGGCATCCTCACCGGCTACATGCAGGATCGCCAGAATGCGCGCCTGATGAAGATGAAACCGACCGGCAACGGGCGTCGCCAGAGCCACGCCCACATCCCCATGCCGCGCATGACCAACACTTACATGCTGGCCGGCGACAAGGAACCGGCCGAGATCCTAGGCTCGGTGAAGAAGGGCCTCTATGCGGTCAACTTCGGCGGCGGCCAAGTCGACATCACCTCGGGCAAGTTCGTCTTCACCTGCACCGAAGCCTACCTGATCGAGGACGGTAAGAAGGGCCCGGCGGTCAAGGGCGCCACCCTGATCGGCAACGGCCCCGACGTACTCACCAAGGTCTCCATGGTCGGCAACGACCTCAAGCTCGACCTCGGGGTCGGCACCTGCGGCAAGGAGGGCCAGGGGGTCCCGGTCGGGGTCGGCCAGCCGACGCTCAGGATCGACGGCCTGACGGTCGGCGGCACCGCGGCCTAAGCGGCCCGCAAAGCCCCAAAATCGGCTGTTCGGCCGGCTGGCCTGCCTCTGCCTGGGGCTCGGGGCAGGCGATTTTTCGATTGCACGCTTACAAGGCTATAGGGCACGTTAACGTTTCGTTAACCAATCCTACCCAAAATGATCGGACCTATCCCTTCCGATCGAAGAGCGGCGTCTGTCCCCCCACGAGAGAGCCGCTCGGGCCTGAAAGAGAGCCGCTTCAAGTCCCCCAAAGACAGGGAGCGGCTCTCTAATTTTTTGGCCCAGGGCAACCCGGAATCGGCTATCTCGCCGCTGCCACGGCCTCGATCTCCACCACCCAGCGCGAATCGACCAATCCGGCCACCACCACCAGAGACGAGGCAGGTTCGGCGCCCTCGAGCATTCGGTCCCGGACCTTGCGAAAGAGCGGCACCTGAGCCGCAGAAGTGACGTAGCCGTTGACTCGCACCAGATCGCCCGGCCCCATGCCGGACGCCGCCAGCAGCCTCAAGACGTTGCGCCAGGCCTGCTCGTGCTGGCCCTCCTCGCTCGCCGCCAAAGCACCGTCGGCCGCGAGGCCGACCTGGCCGGAGATATAGAGCCAGCGCAGGCCCGGATCGGTCTCGATCGCCTGGGAATAGCGCGAGGCCGGGACCGGGACGCCGTCGGGCCGGTGGCGCTTGTGCATGCTTCCTCCCTGCCGAAAACGTTGGCTCGCGGAACGCGGGCGCAGTCGCGCGCCAGCCAAGGATTGCTAATAGGCCTGCTCGCGATAGATGGGATCGACGCTGCCGGCCCAGGGTCCGGCAAAGGAGGCGAGATGCCGCTCGGCGGGCGTTTCGCCGCGCGCGACCGTCTCTTGCAGCAGCTCGAGAAAGCTGCGCTCGTCGAGGTCGGCCGAATCCCGCCGGGCCCGCCGCTCGAGGCCGGCGAGCGCAATCTTCAAGACCTCGCGCGTCAACTCGTTGACGCTGCCCTTGCGCCACGGCGTTTTGAGCGCGGTCTTCGGCACCTCGGCGCGCAGGCGGACATGGTCCGCGGCACCCCAAGCTTTGACCAGGTCCCAGGCGGCGTCGAGCGAGGCACTGTCGTAGAGTAGCCCAACCCACAGCGCCGGTAGCGCGCAGAGCGAGCGCCAGGGCCCGCCATCGGCGCCGCGCATTTCCAGGAAGCGCTTCAGGCGCACCTCGGGAAACAGCGTCGTCAGATGATCGGCCCAGTCCGAGATGCGCGGAACCTCGCCCGGCAGCGCGGGCAGCTTTCCAGCGAGAAAATCGCGGAACGACTGGCCGCTGGCGTCTTGATAGCGGCCGTTGCGGTAGACGAAGTACATCGGCACGTCGAGCGCGTGCTCGACGTAGCGCTCGAAGCCCATGCCCGGCTCGAACACGAACGGAAGGATGCCGCTGCGCTGCGGATCGGTGTCGGTCCAGACGTGGCTGCGGTAGCTCAGGAAACCATTGGGCTTGCCTTCGGTGAAGGGCGAGCCGGCGAAGATGGCGGTGGCGATCGGCTGCAGCGCCAGCGACACGCGGAACTTCTTGACCATGTCGGCCTCGTCCGCGAAGTCGAGATTCACCTGGATCGTGCAGGTGCGGTACATCATGTCGAGGC
>JBOHKJ010000442.1:0-2602 GCA_050728975.1 Kiloniellales bacterium
ACATGCCGCCGGTGAAGATGTTGCGCCCGGTACCGGGCGCGGTGGCGCAGGCGGTCAGCGCGGGGACCAGCGCAACTAGAAGCAGCGCGACCTTCGCAGGGAGGCCGCGCCGCCGTTGGGGGACTCCGTTATTGGACACGATCGAGCACCTCGATTTGTTCGGGATGGGTGACGTCGATGAGCGGGCCGTTGAACGACCTAACCCAGCCGCGCACGCGGATCAAACGGCCGGCGAGCGTCGTCGGATCGAGTCCGGCTGCGGCACAGCGGCGTAGCGCGTCGCGGTCCAGCGCCACGGTAAAGTCTTCGCTCCAGTCCGCGCCGAAATTAAGATAGAAGCGGCGGCCGGCGGCTTCCGCCGCCACCACCCGGCCCTCGACCAGCTGGAACGAGCCGCTATCGTCGCCCACCGTCCAGGGATCGCGCAACGCGTAGTAGGGATCGGCCCAGATGCCGCGCCCGGCCTCGCGCGCCGCCCGCTCGCGCGCCAGCATCTCGCTCACCAGCGCGGTGTTGTCGTAGAAGGAATAGACCCGCGCCAAGCCGCGCTCCAGCAGCGCGCCCTGAATCCACAGGTCTTCTTCGTCGTAGAGGTGGGCCAGCAGGCGCCGATGGCGATCGACCTTCTGGCCGCCGAAGGCCAGCCCGAGCTGGTGACCGAGCGTCAGGTCCGACAGCGCCGCCTTGGCCACATCGGCCAGCGGCCAGGCGACAAAGCCGCGGCGGCCGAGCGGCAGCTTCGGCGCCTGGATTCCGACCAGCCGGACCTCCCGCCCGTCCGCCAAGGCCACGGTGTCGCCGTCGATGACGGCGACCACGCGGGCAACCAGCTCGGGCTGCAGCGCTCCGCTTTCGGCGCGCGCGGCGAGCAAAGGCGTCAGCGCGAGCAGCAGCGCAGCCGCCGCGCGGATTGCGAAAGTCCGGCTCATGGCTTCCGATTTTATACGCAAGAGCGGCCCGCTTTCTCCCCCCTGCCGTCACGACGTTGGCAAAGGCCGCTTCCTTGCGATATAGGACGCCGGCCGCGGACAGGGAGAGCGGCCGAGGCGGAGGCAGCATGGCCGCGAACGAGCTTTACCCACCGATCGAGCCCTTCGAGACAGGACGCCTCGAAATCGAAGGTTATTCCCTTTACTGGGAGCAGTCGGGCAATCCGTCCGGCAAGCCGGTGGTGTTCCTGCATGGCGGCCCCGGCGCCGGCGCCTCTTCGGACCATCGGCGCTTCTTCGATCCCAAGCACTACCGGGTCGTGATCTTCGACCAGCGCGGTGCCGGCCGCACGACTCCGCTCGGCGGACTCGACGGCAACACCACGCCAAAGCTGGTCGAAGATATCGAGCGGCTGCGCGAGCGCTTCGGGATCGAGCGCTGGATGGCGTTCGGCGGCTCCTGGGGCTCGACGCTCGCGCTCGCGTACGCGGAGGCTCATCCCGAACGGGTGAGCGCGCTGGTGCTGCGCGGCATCTTCCTCTGCCGCAGGAGCGAGATCGACTGGTTCCTCTATGGGCTGCGCGCGATCTTCCCGGAAAACTGGCGCAAGTTCTCCGGCTTCATTCCGGAGGCCGAGCGCAGCGACCTGCTGAGTGCCTATCACAAGCGCCTGATCGATCCCGACCCGGCGGTGCACCTGCCGGCCGCGCGCGCCTGGAGCATCTACGAGGGCGCCTCCTCGACCCTGCTGCCGAGCCCCGAAACGGTGGCGGCCTTCGGCGGCGACCGCATGGCGCTGGGTCTCGCCCGCATCGAGGCCCACTACTTCGTCAACGACATCTTCCTGCCGGCGAACGCGCTGCTGGAGAACCTGCCGCGAATCCGCAAGATCCCGACGGTGATCGTCCAGGGCCGCTACGACGTCGTCTGCCCGATCGTCACCGCCGACGAGCTGGCCTGCGCTTGGCCCGAGGCCGACTATCGAATCGTGCCCGATGCCGGCCATTCGGCGATGGAGCCGGGAATCCGCAAGGAGCTGGTGGCCGCTACCGACCGCTTCCGGAGCCCTTAGCGGCAGCGCACCGCCGCTTTTCCCCAAGCGCTTACGGGCATTGCCAGAATCGCTGGACTCTCTATCATGCGCGGGCGAACGGGGGCGTGGAATCGGGGGTTCCTGACGATGACTCTGACGAGGCTTCTGGCGGTGCTTGCGGCCGCCGCCATGCTGGTTTGCACCACCTTGCTGTTGGACGGCAACGCGGCGCGGGCGCAGACGGCCGACGATCCGGCCTATCTCTCGATGGGCGTCGGCTACTTCGACGTCCTCGACGACGAGGACGCCGCCGACTTCCGCCTGGAATACCGCCACGATCGGGGCCTCTGGGTGCTGAAGCCCTGGGTCGGGCTCGAGGCCACCAGCGACGGCGCGGTCTACGGCGCGCTCGGCATCCTGGCCGACCTGCATCTCACCGACCAGGTGGTCTTGATCCCCTCCTTCGGCGCCGGCGCCTTCGAGGAGGGCGACGGCAAGGACCTCGGCCATACGATCGAGTTCCGTTCCGCCGCGGAGCTCGCCTGGCGCTTCGACGACCGGTCGCGCCTCGGCCTCGAGATCTCGCACCGCTCGAACGCCGATATCGGCGACAAGAACCCCGGCGAGGAATCGCTGATG
>JBOHKJ010000443.1:0-4825 GCA_050728975.1 Kiloniellales bacterium
ATCCGGTTCTGGTCGAGCAGGGTGAGACGCCCCTCGACTTCCAGTACGCGCTGGATCACGAACATCACGTCCGGCCGGCCGGCATCGTACTCGTCGAATACCAGCGCGGTCGGCCGCTGCAGGGTCCAGGGCAGCAGCCCTTCGCGGAACTCGGTCACCTGCTTGCCGTCGCGCAGCACGATGGCGTCCTTGCCGACCAGGTCGATGCGGCTGATGTGGCTGTCCAGGTTGACCCGGATGCAGGGCCAGTTGAGCCGCGCCGCCACCTGCTCGATGTGGGTCGACTTGCCGGTGCCGTGATAGCCTTGAATCAGGACCCGGCGGTTGTGGGCGAAGCCGGCCAGGATGGCGAGCGTGGTGTGGGGGTCGAAGCGGTAGGCTTCGTCCAGATCGGGAACGTAGCTGCTGGCCCGGCTGAAGGCCGGCGACATCATGTCGCTGTCGATGCCGAAAGTCTGGCGCACCGATACGGTGATGTCTGGGCCGGCCATCGGCAGGTCGTCGGCGGACTCGGCGTGCGGCAAGACACTCATGTTCAGGGCTTTCGATCCTCTGGAAAGAATAGGGCCGCTCGGCCTCTGCCGAATAACTGGCAATATCCGGCCGCTAAGCCAAGCGGATTTTCAGCAGCGAATAGGCATGGTTGACCGCTTTCAGGCGCTCCTCGGCCGAGCGGTCGCCGCCGTTGGCGTCGGGATGGAGCTTTTTCGCCAGAACCTTGTAGCGCGCCTTGACCTGCTCCAGGGTCGAGGGATAGTCGAGCTCGAGGGCCGCCAGCGCCGCCGTTTCCTCGCTGGGCGGGCTCAGGGGCTCGGGGGCGTTGCCCTCCTCCTAGTCGAAAAAGCCGAAGCCGTCGTAGTCTCGAAAGCCGCGAAAGCGCTGCCTGGATCCTGTCTTGACGCCGAGCGGCCAGGTTGGGCGCTGCCAGACCGTGTCGTTGCGGCGGTGACGCTCGATCTCGGCCTCGGACATGCCGCGGAAATAGTCCCAGGCGGCGTTGTAGTCGCGCACGTGCTCGAGGCAGAACCAGTAGAAGCTGTCGAGCTCGTTGCGCGAGCGCGGCGCCTTGAACGATCCGGCGCCGGCGCAGCCAGGATGGTCGCAGGCGCGCTCTTCGGCTTCGCTGCGGGGAAAAGGGCGGTAGATCTCTTCTGGTGTCTGGCGCGCCATGGCCTAAGTATGGAGAGCGGAAAGCCCGGGAGGCAAGCTGAGGTGCGCCCCGAAAGGCGCGGCCGGCGCGGCTGCCCCGTCCCAGTCGGGGACTGGCCAACCGCTTCGGCAATTGTCGACAGGACGACTTTCGCAGTGGTTAATATATAGGCTGCGGCAGCCGGTACGTCTGCTGTGGTCGCTGTTACGGACCAGCTCGGGAGCCATGACCAGGGCCAAACGGATCGAGATGCGCCTGACCGAGGCCTTGAAGCCGCGTCGCCTGACGGTCGTCGACCGGTCGGAGGCGCATCGCGGCCACGCCGGTTGGCGGCCGTCCGGAGAGACCCATTTCAAGGTCGAGGTCGAGTCGCGGGCCTTCGAGGGGCTCAGCCGGGTCGCGCGCCAGCGGCTTGTCTACGATCTGCTGCGGGGCGAGCTGGAGGGAGGGCTGCATGCCCTGGAGCTTACGACGCGGATCCCTGGCGACTAGGAAAGCGCTACACCCGCCGCCCCTGCAGGAGGCGGGCAGCGCTTTGCGCCAGTTGCCGGCATAGGTTTCGGCCTATGTGACAATAGAGTGGAGCTATACTATTATAGGTTGTCGTTCGCGCGATCCTGGCAAAAAGGGCCTGGACCGATGGCCGGCAAGGGCCAGCAGGGGTTACGGCGGGATAGAGAGCTATGGGGCAGCCCTCCGGCGCGCAATCGGCAATTCGGATCGCCGAAGCCTTTTCGGACAGGCGAAGTGAGAGCAGCTTGGTCAATCGCAACGTGTTCGTCGCCGATCGCCGTACCAGCCTGCGCCTCGAGCCGGCGATGTGGGAAGCCTTGGGCGAAATTTGCCAGCGCGAAGGGCTGACGCTTCACCAGCTGTGCACCCAGGTCGATCGGCGACGCCAATCCTCGAGCCTCACCGCCGCAATCCGGGTCTTCATCGTTTCCTATTTCCGCGCCGCCGCCACCGAGGAGGGGCATGCCGGCACAGGCCACGGCACGCTGTTCGATTTCCCCGGCAGCCCCGCGGGGGACCGGCTTTAAGGTCCGGAGCCGGGCTTCGAGCCGCTGTAGTGCTGCGGCCAGAGCTTGCGCACCACCTCGCCGTCGCTGCGGAAAGCGTGGCAGGTATCGATGAGCGGCGGCCGCTTCCCGGAGTCGCGGCTCGCGCCTTCCTTGGCCTTTTTCGCGCGCACCGGATAGAGGCTCTGATAGGCCACCGTCGCCATCGCGCCCAGCATCTCGACCAGATGGGTGCAGCCCTCGATACCGCCCACGTTGCGCTTGATCGCCTGGCGCCAGCCGCGGCCGATGGTCTCGCCGATCATGCGCCTGAAGTTGGGAACCACCTCGGGGCAGATGGCGAAGGGCGCTGCCTCGGTCGCAGCCTCGACATCGACAACCTTGAAGTCTTCGTCGATCGTCAGCCGTAGCCACATGTCGTGGAGCGGCTCGCCGGCCTCGATACGGCCACGATGGTCGTTGGAGAAGCCGTAAGACTTCACGTCGGTCATGTGGCCTTCGATGTCCCACAGGCCGTCGTCGCGCTGGAATCCGTTGAACTCGTAGCGCCGCGTGTGCTGCAGCGTTCGCTCGGGGGCGGGTGAAAGGGGCATGGCTCGGGTGGCGCTCCGCTCGGGCTGTCTCGTCTGTCGGTATCTATCTGGTGCCGGCGCAGTCTGCCTGCCAGGCTTCCGGAGGGGCAAGCCTGCGTCGCGCGCGGCCCCGGAGCGTCAGTTGCCGCCCTCGCCGAGCGGCATGATGCGGATCCAGGTGATCTGATTGCGCTGCCGGCCGAGAATCTGGAACCGCAGGCCGTGAAAGGCGAAGACCTGATTGACCTCGGGAATCCGCCGCGCCTCGTGCAGGATCAATCCGGCGACGGTCGAGGCCTCCTCGTCGCGCAGCTTCCAGTCGAACTGGCGGTTCAGGTCGCGGATTGTAACCCGGCCGTCGACCAGCACCGAGCCGTCGCTCTGCAGCTTGACACCCTCCAGCTCCACATCGTGCTCGTCGGAGATCTCGCCAACGATCTCCTCCAGGATGTCCTCGAGGGTGACGATGCCCAGCACCTCGCCATACTCGTCGACCACGATCGCAAAGTGCTCGTGGCGGCTGCGGAAGGCCTGCAGCTGGACCAGCAGGTCGGTGGTCTCGGGAACGAACCAGGGCGGGCTGGCGAGACTCCCGATGTCGAGGCGCTCGATGCCTTGCGGATCGGCCTTGACGGCGCGAAACAGCGCCTTGGCGTGCAGCACCCCGACGATGTTGTCCGTCGTGCCGCGCCACAACGGCAGGCGCGTATGAGGGCTCGCGAGCATGGCCTCCACGTTTGCCGCGGGCGGCTGGTCGATATCCAGCATCACCACGTTCTTGCGATGGATCATGATCTCGGAGACCTCGACATCGGCGAGATCGAGGATCGAGCGCATCATCTGCCGCTCGTGCCGATCTTCCTTGCCCGCGCTGGCATGCAGCTCGATGGCGCCGCGCAGCTCCTCTGCGGCGCCTTCGGGACTCAGGTGTGCCGACATCTGGACTCCGAACAGCCTCAAGGCGGCGCGCACCACGACATGGACCGCGTGGGTGACCGGGAACAGCAGCCAGACCAGCCACCGCATCACCGGCGCGACCGCCAGCGAGGTTCGATCGGCATGGTGGATCGCATAGGTCTTCGGCATGACCTCGGAGAAGATCACGATCACGGCCGTCATGACCAAGGTCGCGTAGGCGACACCGGCGTCGCCGAAGAAATCGATCATCACCCCGGTCGCCAAGGCCGAGGCGGTGATGTTGACGAAGTTGTTGCCGAGCAGGATCGCGCCGATGAGCCGCTCCTTGCCGAGCCACAGCTCGTTCACCAGCTTGGCGCGCCTGTTCCCCTGCTGCTCCAGCGTGTGCATCCGCGCACGCGAGGCAGCGGTAAGCGAAGTCTCGGAACCGGAGAAAAGAGCCGATAGCAAAAGCAACGCGACGATTGCCGCGAGCGAGATCAGAGTTTCGGGGGTCATGGGGACTCCGTGGTCGCCGGCTTAAGCGGCGAGCTCTTCGGCGAGGAGCGCCTCGACGTCTTCGAGTCGCACCTCCTCGGAGAGAAAAGCCTGGCCGATGCCGCGCGTGAGCACGAAGGCGATGCGTCCGCGCCTTACCTTCTTGTCGCGCGTCATATGCTCGATCAGGGCCTGCGGGCTCCAGGCGCGTCCCGTCAGCACCGCGCCGTCGGTCGGCAATCCTACCGCCGCCAGGTGACGGCGCACCCTGGCCGCATCCTCGGCCGGCGCGAGGCCGAGCCGGGCCGAAAGCTCGTAGGCCAGCACCAGGCCGACTGCGATCGCTTCGCCGTGCAGCAGCTCGCCGCCATAGCCGAGCTGCGCCTCAAGCGCATGGCCGAAGGTGTGGCCGAGATTGAGCAGCGCGCGCTGGCCGGACTCGCGCTCGTCGGCGGCGACGATCGCGGCCTTGGCGGCGCAGCTCGTGAGCACCGCGCGCTGCAGGGCCCGGCGGTCGCCCTCGATCGTCTTCATGCCGTGGCCTTCCAGCCACTGAAAGAAGGACGCATCGTTGATCAGGCCATACTTGACGACTTCCGCGTAGCCGGCGAGCAGCTCGCGGCGCGGCAGCGTGGCAAGCGCGCCGGTATCGGCCAGCACCAGGCGCGGCTGGTGGAAGGCGCCGATCA
>JBOHKJ010000444.1:0-2964 GCA_050728975.1 Kiloniellales bacterium
CCGAGCGGGACTGGCTGCTGGCCCGGGTGGCAGAGAAGCCGGACCTGACGCTGCGGGGCCTGCAGGCCGAGCTTGCCGCGCGCGGGGTGCGGGTGAGCGTAAAGGCGATCTGGATCTTCTTCCGTGCCGAAAAGCTGACGTTCAAAAAAAGCCTGCACGCCGCCGAGCAGGACAGGCCGGACGTGGCGCGCCGGCGGGCGCAGTGGAAGAAGTGCCAGGGCCGGATTGACCCGAAGCGCCTGGTCTTCATCGACGAGACCTGGGCGAGGACCGATATGACGCGCCGGCACGGCCGCAGCGCCAGGGGCACGCGTCTCGTGGCCAAGGTGCCGCACCGACGCTGGCGAACCCTCACCTTCCTCGCGGCGCTGCGCTGCGATCGCATCGATGCGCCATGCGTCGTCGACGGACCGATCAATGGACAGAGCTTCCTTGCCTATGTCGAGCAGGTGCTCGCGCCCACGCTCGCCCCGGGCGACGTCGTCATCATGGACAATCTCGGCAGCCACAAGCGCCAGGCGATCCGCCGCGCCATCCGCGCCGCCAAAGCCAAGCTCCTCTTCCTGCCGGCCTACTCGCCCGACCTCAATCCCATGGAGCAGGTCTTCGCCAAGCTCAAGACCCTCCTGCGAAAGCTCGATGCACGATCCGTCGAAGCCACTTGGAAAGGTATCGGCCAGCTCCTCGATGCCTTCTCATCACAGGAATGCGCCAAATACCTCGCAAACTCAGGATATGCTTCAGCCTAAAGGAATCATGCTCTAGCTGATGTTAATCACTCGACCGCAGGAACGGCGGCAGCTAACCGCCCTTCGCTCGCCAAAAGCGCTCTCCCCGAGGCCGTGATGCGGACAAAACTACCGACACCATCCAGTTGCGAGCAGGCGACCAGTCCCTCGGCCAAAGCGTCTTCCCAGATCGTCAATCTCGGGCAGGAGCTGCGCCAAGCGTCCATCACCTCGGCGTAGCTTCGCGGCCGAGCTGCGATCCATTCCAGCAAGTCGAGTACCAGCGGGCGTGTCGGTTCCGTCATGATAGGCTCCGCGACAAGAGTGGACGAATTCTAGCGCCGCCAATGGGTGTACCAATCACCAGGCACGAAAATCGCACTTTCGAAATCGACGATGAGCGACGGTGGCGGCCGTCCTATTCCTACTCGAACAACGTGCCGTAGAGCGCACCCCACGATGCTTCGTCAGGCGCAAGCAGAAGGCCTTTCTGGCGGAAGTCACGCGCCTCGTAGTCGTCGCCCGCCAGCGTGCGTCCTATTCCGCCGGCCTCGCGGTGGATTAATACGCCGGCCGCATGGTCCCAAGGCAGAAGGCGAGAATAGAAGGCGAAATGGGTCTCCCCGCCGGCGAGCCTTAGATACTCCTGCCCGGCGCAGTGCAGCGACTTGATCGCGCCCACCTTACCGCGTCGTCGGTTGATCTGTGCCGCCAACTCTGGCGGCGCATAGGTGCTGGCGTGGAGTGCGCCACGCATCGCAAGTGGATGTGCCCCTGGCGCCACCTGAAGGCGCCTACCGTTCATCAAGGCGCCGTCTCCGCGGCTGGCAACTGCGCTGCGCGCGCCGATCGGGTCGTGGATCCAACCGGCGAGCGTAATCCCATCTTCGATCAGCGAAACCATGACCGCGAACAGCGGATTGCCGGCAGCGAAGTTGCCGGTGCCGTCGATCGGATCGATTACCCAGACCCGTCCGGCGCGCGTCACGGCCTCGATAAGGCCTTGGTTGGCCTCGACCGCTTCCTCCCCGACTGCGACAGTCCCGGGCAAGAGATCCCTTAGCCGCTGCTCCAGGCGATGCTCGACCGCTAGATCGGCAGCGGTCACCAGATCTCCGGAGGCTTTGCGCTTAATGTCCGCCATGGCGAGCGCGCGGAAGCGCGGTACCGCCTCTTGCGCGGAGGTCTCTTCGATGATGCGGGTAACTTGTTCAATGTCGGGCAGCATGGGTCGGCGAGCCTACACCGCATCTCATCCACGCAACAGCAAGGGGCCGCGGATTTCTCCGCGGCCCCTGCCCTGTCACACTTCGTCTAACGTCTGATTTAGAAGTCCATACCGCCCATGCCGCCCATGCCGCCACCGGGCATGCCATGGCTGTGGCCTTCGTCCTTCTTCGGCCGCTCGGCCACCATCGCCTCGGTGGTGATGAGCAGCGCGGCGATCGAGGCCGCGTCCTGAAGTGCGGTGCGCACCACCTTGGTGGGGTCGACGATGCCGGCCTTGAACATATCTACGAACTTGCCGCTCTGCGCGTCATAGCCGCGGCTGGTGTCGACCTTTTCGTTCAGCTTGCCTACGACCAGCGAGCCCTCGGCACCGGCATTCTCGGCGATCTGGCGGATCGGTGATTCGATCGCCCGTCGGACAATGTCGATACCGACCTGCTGATCCGGATTGGCGACCTTGAGGCCTCGTAGCGCCCGCTCACTGTAAAGCAGCGCCGCCCCACCACCGGTGACGATGCCTTCCTCGACCGCGGCGCGGGTCGCGTGCATCGCGTCGTCGACCCGGTCCTTGCGCTCCTTCACCTCGACCTCGGTGGCGCCGCCAACCCGGATCACCGCAACGCCGCCCGCCAGCTTGGCGAGCCGCTCCTGCAGCTTCTCCTTGTCGTAGTCGGAGGTCGTCTCCTCGATCTGCGCCTTGATCTGGCTGCAACGGCCTTCGATGTCCTTCTTTTTGCCGGCGCCGCTGACGATCGTGGTCTCTTCCTTGGTGATGGTGACCTTCTTGGCCCGCCCCATCATCGACGGATTGACGTTCTCGAGCTTGATGCCGAGGTCTTCGGAGATCACTTGGCCGCCGGTCAGGATCGCCATGTCCTCCAGCATCGCCTTGCGGCGATCGCCGAAGCCCGGCGCCTTGACCGCCGCGACCTTGAGGCCGCCGCGCAGCTTGTTGACCACCAGGGTCGCCAGCGCCTCGCCCTCGATGTCCTCGGCGACGACGAGC
>JBOHKJ010000445.1:0-7355 GCA_050728975.1 Kiloniellales bacterium
GTCCCGAAGAGACCACGGCGCTGACAGCCTTGCTGCGCGAGCTCAAAGCGGAGGTTGCGATCCTGCTGGTCGAGCACGACATGGATCTGGTTTTCGCGCTTGCCGATCGCATCACCGTGCTGGTCTACGGCCGGGTGCTGGCGAGCGGCGCGCCGGAAGCGATTCGCGCCGATCCCGAGGTCCGCGAAGCCTATCTCGGCGAAGCCGGCGCAACCGGCCGGGGCGACCTCTGATGCTGCGCCTGGAGAATCTCGAAGCCAGCTACGGCGACAGCCAGGTGCTGTTCGGCGTGTCGCTGGAGGTCCGCGCAGGCGAGGCGGTTGCGCTATGCGGCCGCAACGGCATGGGCAAGACGACGACCGTGCGCAGCATCATGGGCCTGCTGCCGCCGCGCGCCGGCAGGATCGTCTTCGCCGGGCAGAGCATCGGCGGCCAGTCATCCTACCGGGTGGCGCGCGCCGGGCTCGGCCTGGTGCCGGAGGGCCGCCAGGTCTTTCCCAACCTGACAGTGCGCGAGAACCTGGTGGCGACCGCGCGCGCCGCCGTCGAAAGAGACCGGATCGAGTGGTCGCTGTCGCGCGTCTTCGCCCTCTTCCCGCATCTCGCCGAGCGCGCCCAGGCCTACGGCCTCCAGCTCTCCGGTGGCGAGCAGCAGATGCTGGCGATCGGTCGCGCGTTGATGACCAATCCCAAGCTGCTGATCCTCGACGAAGCGACCGAGGGACTGGCGCCGCTTATCCGAGCCGAGATCTGGCGGGTGCTGACCGCCCTCAAGGCCGCCGGCCAGTCGATCCTGGTGATCGACAAGGATCTGGCGGCGCTCTCGCGACTCGCCAGCCGGCTCTATTTCCTGGAGAAGGGCCGCGTCGTCTGGTCGGGCGCGCCAGCGGCCCTGCGGCGCGATCCGGAGATCGCTCATCGCCATCTGGGCGTCTGAAGCGGCCCGCCGTTCCAAGGCTTGACGGGGCATGGCGGCCTTCCCATATCGCACTTCGAGGCGGTCGCCGGATGCGGGACCGTCAACAACCAAGCGGACGGGGCCAGAGGGCACGTCCCCAGGTTTCGCGGCCCGAGGCCGCGACCCCGTCCGTGATATTGCTCAAAGGAGGATATCATGCGTAGCACCTTCGATCTTTCCCCGCTCTTCCGTACCGCGGTCGGCTTCGACCGACTCTCCAACGCACTCGATCAGGCGATGCGCCTCGACGACAGCGCTCTTTCCTATCCGCCCTACAACATCGAACAGCTGGACCAGGACCACTACCGCATCACCATGGCGGTGGCCGGCTTCACGGAGGACGAGATCGAGATCGTCAGCCATGAGGACCAGCTGACGGTGAAGGGCCGCAGCGCCAGCGAGGCCAAGGACGCGGACAAGAACGGCGGGCAGAAGTACCTCTATCGAGGCATCGCCACCCGCGCCTTCGAGCGGCGCTTCCAGCTTGCGGACTACGTCAAGGTGAGCGGCGCCAAGCTCCAGAACGGCCTGCTCGACATCGAGCTGGTCCGCGAGGTGCCGGAGGCGATGAAGCCGCGGACCATCAAGGTCGAGAGCGGCGAGACCAAGCAGATAAAGAGCAAGGCCGCCTAACGGCGCACCTACTCTCGAATCTCGAACGACGAGGGCCGGTCCCGCGGGACCGGCCCTTTTCTTTCGTCTCCCAGATCTCAGGCGAAATCTACGCCGCCGCGACCGGACGGCCCTTGGTCTCCGCGGGCTCGCCGGTGGTGTGGACGTAGAGGTTAGAGAGCGCATCCAGCACCGACTCCTTGGTGAAGGCCGGTGGCTTGCCCTCGTATTTGCAGGTCGAGACCACCTGATCGATGATGAACTTGGGCTGGTAGCAGGCGAGCGGCTTTTTGATCTTGACCTGCAGCTCCTGCAGCACCACCGCAATGATCTCCTCGTCGACCTTGAGGCCCGCGGTCTCCGCCACACGCTGAAAGATGCGCACGAAGTTCTCGGCGCTCGGACCCATGGTCTCCAGCTTGTAGGGAATGCGCCGCAGGAAGGCAGGGTCCATCAGGTCGGCCGGCGAGAGGTTGGTCGAGAAGATGACCAGCTCGTCGAAGGGGACCGAGAAGGACTTGCCGGTGTGGAGCTTCAGGTAGTCGATGCGACTCTGCAGCGGCACGATCCAGCGGTTGAGCAGCATCTCCGGGCTGACGATCTGGCGCCCGAAGTCGTCGATGATGAAGGTGCCCGATAACGCCTTCACGTGGAGCGGCGCCTCGTAGAACCTGGAGTGGGTATTGAAGCTGAGGTCGAGCATCTCGAGCGTCAATTCGCCGCCGGTCACCACAATCGGCCGCTTGCAGGGCACCCAGCGGCGATCGAAGTCCTCCTTGCGCAACGACTTGGGCTGCGTGGGCTCCACGTCGTCGGGATCCGCGACCGGCGTGTGCACGCTCGGATCGAAGATCTTGATAATCTGGCCTTCGACCTGGAGCGCGTAGGGGATGTAGACCACATCGTCGAAGATCTCGGCGAGCTTCTCTGCAATCGTGGTCTTGCCGTTGCCCGGCGGCCCGTAGAGCAGGATCGAGCGGCCCGAGTTCACGGCCGGACCGAGGCGACGTACGAAATCGTCGGTGATGATGATATCGGAAAAGGCCTGGGTCAGCTTCTCGCCATCGACCCGTTCGTTGGTGATCTTCTGACGGTGAATGCGCTCGTGGTAGGAGGCGAGCGAAACCGGGGCGGCGCCGACGTATTGGTTCTGCTCATAGGCCTCGGCGGCGTAGCCGCGGCCGGCCTGGGTCGGGCTGAAGCGCAGCTCGGTCAGGCCGCCGCCGACATTCTGACCCATGATCTCCAGATATTTGCGATTGACCGCGTCGTCGATGACCTTGGCGATCACGTTCGAAGGCAGCTTGAGGAACTGCGCCAGGCGCGAGGGCGTCTCCAATCCGCCCATCACGGCCGCCTTCATGAAAAGGCGCAACAGGTCACTGAGCGGCAGACCGGTCTCGGCTATGGTCCCGGGCGCCGAGGGCACCGAGGAGAGGATCGCCTGGAGCGCGGCCTCGTCGACCATCTGAAGCGCGACCAGGTGCTCGCCCAGGCGGCCGCCCAGGCGGTTCTGGCGCTCCAGCGCCATCTCCAGATCGTTCGGAGTGATATGGCCGGCCCCGACCAGGATCTCGCCCAGGCGCATGGCTTTCTCGCTCTTCCTGCTTGGCGGACAGGGCTCCGGCCGGGCCGGGGCTCCCCGCGATCCGGCTGAAGCTATAAAGGTCGGGTAAACATTGGGTGAAATGGCGGGATTCGAGGAAAATGTCTCGGTTCCGTCGGGCTCCCGAGGCTGTCGGCCCGGTCTCCGGGGAGCCGGCGGATTCGCGCCCGTCTTGCCGCCGGGCCTTCCCCACAGCACAATCGATAGCCTGCAGGGGACCCTGGATTAGATGGTTTCGATCAGCGAAGAGCTTCTCGAGCTCGAGCAGATATCGAAGCTCGGCCAGCGCCATATCGCGGTGGTTCACGAGCACTGGAAGGCACTGCGCGGCGAGCGGGCGATGCCGGGGCGGCGCGAGATCGACCCCTTTGCCCTCAAGTCGGCACTCGGCCTCATTATCATCGCCCAGCACGAGCCTGACGTCGACGACTTCCGCTTCACCCTCTTCGGCACCATGATCGCCCAGGCAATGGGGCGCGATTACACCGGTCGTCTCGCCAGCGAGCTAACGCCGGAGAGCTACGCCGCGGCTGTACTCGCGAGCTATCGCACGGTACGCGGCAGCGGCAAGCCGCGCCTGACCCGCCTCACTATCGGGCCGGCCAACAGCGTCATGGTCTACCATCGTCTGCTGTTGCCGCTCGGTGCGGACGGCAAGACGGCGGACGCTCTGCTGATCGTCAGCGACAACGAAAGGCACTTCTGGCGCATCCTGAGCGCTTAACCGTTCTCCATGTCGCAGTCGCAGTCCTTGCCGGCCGCTCGCTTCCTCGCGCCGCGCCACGCCGCCGTCTACGCCGCGGTGTTCGGAGGTGTCGGCATCTACATGCCGTTCTGGCCGCTGTGGCTGTCGGGGCGCGGCCTGGACGCCGCGCAGATCGGGCTCGCCTTCGCGCTTGTCGCCTGGACTCGGGTCGTTGCCTCGCCGCTGATCGCCCAGGTCGCCGACGCGAGCGGACGGGCGAAAGACACCATGCTTGCGGCAATGGCGATCGGCTTCGTCACCTTTCTGGCGTTGGTTCCGGCGCAGGGCTATCTGCCCATTCTGCTCCTGATGCTGCTCGGCGCCTGCACCTGGGGCGCTATCGGCCCGCTCATCGAAAGCCTGACGCTCGCCGCTGCCTCGGCGCGCCGTCTCGACTATGGACGGGTGCGGTTGTGGGGCTCGGTCGCCTTCGTCGCGGCCTCCTTCATCGCCGGCTGGGTGATCGCCGGCGGCTCGAGCGAAGTGGTGCTGTTCCTTATCCTCGGCACTCAGGCGACCGCGCTGCTGGCGATCGCCTATCTGCCGGTCGCGCGCAGCGCGCCAAATCGCGCCAGCCTCGGTGGGCTGTTCGGCCTGCTGCGCGACCGCTCCTACCTGCTGTTCCTCGCAACCAACGCCGCGCTCCAGGGAAGCCACGCGGTCTACTACAGCTTCTCGGCCATCCACTGGCAAGCGGCTGGCTATAGCGCCGCTACGGTCGGCTGGCTGTGGGCGGAGGGGGTGATCGCCGAGATCCTGCTATTCGTCTTCGCCGCCGCCACCGTTGGCCGGCTCGGGCCGCGCCGCTTGCTGGCGATCGCGGCGTTGGGCGGCATCGTCCGCTGGAGCGTATTGGGAAGCACCAGCGACCTGGCGACGCTGGCGGTCGTTCAGCTCCTGCACGCTGCCACCTTCGGTGCCGCCCATCTGGCTGCGATGAACATGCTGGCGCGCGCGGCACCGCCCGGTCTCGCCCATTCGGCTCAAGCGCTTTATACCGCGGTGGTAATGGGACTCGGCATCGGCCTTGCCACACTCGCCGCCGGTGTCCTGTTCGACCGGATCGGCGGCCAGGCTTACTACGCCATGGCGGGCCTCAGCTTCGTCGCCCTGCTTCTGGTGCCCCTTCTGACGCCGCGCGCGGCCCCCGGCGGGCCGCCGCTGCCGCCAAACTAGCTGGTGCCGTAGAGCCGGTCGCCGGCGTCGCCGAGGCCCGGAAGAATATAGCCCTTGTCATTCAGGCCGCGGTCGACTGCCGCGGTCACGATCGGCACGTCCGGGTGAGCCTCCCTCAGCGCCGCAATTCCTTCAGGCGCAGCGACCAGGCAGAGAAAACGCAGATCGCGCAGGCCGAGCGCTTTGAGGCGGTCGAGGGCGGCAATCGCCGAGTGTCCGGTCGCCAGCATCGGGTCGATTACGATTGTCGTGCGACGGCTGGCCTCCGCGGGCACTTTGAAGAAGTATTCGACCGCTTCGAGCGTCTTGTGATCGCGGTAGATGCCGACGTGTCCCACCGGCGCTTCGGGCACCAGCTCGCGCAGGGCCTCCATCAAACCGTTCCCAGCACGCAGGATGGAGACAAGACAGGGCGGCCCGTCGCGCAACACCGGCAGGCTGGCCCGTTCGAGCGGCGTTTCGATCTCGCGCTGGGTGAGCGGCAAGTCGCGCAGCGCTTCATAGGCCAGCAGCAGGCCGATCTCGCGCATGAGCCGGGCGAAGGCGGCGGTGTCGGTCGCCTTGTCGCGCAAGCGGCTGAGCTTGTCCTGGATCAAGGGATGGCCGAGGGTGCGCAGCTTTTCGGCCATCGTTCGTCGCGCCCCCTCGCCTGCCGCAGTCGCCCGCGAAACCCTGCGGCCTAGATAACGGAGCGACGTTGGACTGTCGAGCCCGCCCGCATCCGGCGAACCGATATCACTGTGCAGCCTGCTTCAGGTAGGCGATCACGTCGGCGCGGTCCTGCGCGCTCGCGAAGCCGACGAAGGTCATGCGAGTCCCCTTCACGACCTGGCGCGGTGCGACCAGGAAGGCGTCGAGCGTCGTTTCGGTCCAGGTGACGCCACCCTGGCCGTAGGCCCGCATCGCGCCGGAGTAGTTGAAGCCCTCGAGGGTTCCTGCGGTGCGGCCGATCACGCCGCTGAGGCTGGGACCGATGACGATCTTCCCAGGCTCCAGGGAATGGCAGGCCTGACATTTAGCGAAGAGGCGCTTGCCGGAGTCCAGATTCCCCTCGGCCCGAGCCGGCGCGCCGACCAGCAGCGCCGCTGCGACGATCGAGCCCAATAGCGCTCCGGCGATCGGTCTTCCACGCATTCTCCGCTCTCCTCATAGCTACTTTGGCTCTGGCAGCGATCTATGCGCCCGGCCGGAGCCTGGATGCGAGGCCACGAAAAAGCCGGATTGGCCAGGAGCAGCCGGTTGCGCTAGGAATGGCCACCCAGGAAAGGCCCTAAACCCGCCGGATGGCCCTTTGCCCCGCTGCAGTGGTCCCAGTCAAGGCGGAAAATCCACCGTTTCCCGACCTTTGCGCTTGATTTCCGCCAGGAAACCAATACTTAATCTGTACCGAATTAGTCAGGTATGGGGGACGCCATGCTGCGCCTCAATCGCCTCACCGACTATGCCGTCGTGGTGCTGGCCCAGATGACCCAGCGGCCCGAGCAAACGGTCACCGCGCCGCAGCTTTCCCAGGAGTCCGCGGTGCCGCTGCCGACCGTCTCCAAGCTGTTGAATCTCCTGGCCCGGGAAGGGCTTATCAAGTCGCAGCGCGGGGCCAGCGGCGGCTATGCGCTGGGCCGCCCTGCCGAGGAGATCACGGTGGCCGAGATCGTCCAGGCCATCGAGGGGCCGATTGCGCTCGCCGCCTGCGTCGAGGGCACGACCGATCACTGCGAGGTCGAGCAGCTGTGCCCGATGCGCGGCAACTGGAACAAGGTCAACACGGCGATCCGCGGGGCGCTGGAGACGCTGACCCTGGCCGACATGGCCGTTACCCCACCCACTTTCGCGGCCATCGCCTCCGCCAAGGACGCGCCGCGCCCAGCCAAGACCGAGTAGCCTGAGTCTGGAAGAGAAAGCCCATGGTCACTTCCACCGACGCCGTCGAACAGCTCCGCCAAGGCACCGCCGAGCGCTACAAGTACGGCTTCGTCACCGAGATCGAATCCGATACCGCGCCCAAGGGCCTGAGCGAGGAAATCGTTCGCTTCATCTCGGCCAAGAAGGAAGAGCCCGCGTGGCTGCTCAAGTGGCGCCTCAAGGCCTATCGCCATTGGCTCACCATGCCGGAGCCGGAGTGGGCCAACGTCACCTTCCCGCCGATCGACTATCAGGACGCCTATTACTATTCGGCGCCGAAGTCGGACAGCGAGCGCCCTAAAACCCTCGAAGAGGTCGATCCCGAGCTTTTGAAGACCTACGAAAAGCTCGGCATCCCG
>JBOHKJ010000446.1:0-4180 GCA_050728975.1 Kiloniellales bacterium
TCGACGTTGCCGCGCAGCGGCACGACCTGGAGATCGGGGCGCGCCAGCAGCACTTGGGCTTGGCGGCGCAAAGAGGCGGTCCCGACCTTGGCGCCGGAGGGAAGCGCGGCCAGCGATTCGGCGGTGCGGGCGAAGAAGGCGTCGCGCGGATCCTCGCGCGGCAGCACGGCGGCGACCGACAGCCCTTTCGGCAGCCAAGTCGGCAGGTCTTTCATCGAGTGAACGGCGACATCGATTGCGCCGCCGAGCAGCGCGTCCTCGATCTCCTTGGTGAAGAGGCCTTTTCCGCCAACCTTCAGCAACTTGCGGTCCTGGATGCGGTCGCCGCTGGTCTTGATGGTGACGATCTCGATCGCTCCCTCGTTGGCGAGCACCGGATGGGCGGCGGCGAGCGCCGCGCGCACAAGACGCGCCTGGGCAAGAGCCAGCGGCGAGCCGCGGGTGCCGATGCGAAGCGGTGCGGAGGAAACCATCGGGCAAGCTTTAGGCCGGCACCGGAAACGGCGCAAGCGCGGGTCGCCGGCGAGCGGCTCGGCGGTGGCGAGGCCGGCGGCGAGCAGCTATATGGTGCGGCAAGAGGCATGCGGCCTTCCTGGGAACCGCGCAGAGCCATGATCGTCCTCGGTATCGAAACGTCTTGCGATGAAACCGCGGCCGCGCTGGTCGACGACAAGCGGCAGATTCATGCCGACCTGGTGCTGTCCCAATTGGCCGAGCATCGTCCCTTCGGCGGTGTGGTGCCGGAGATCGCGGCACGCAGCCACCTCGACCACCTCGACGGGCTGATTGCCCGCGCGCTCGCCGAAGCCGGCCTTGGCTTCGGGGACCTCGACGGCATCGCCGCCACCGCCGGGCCGGGCCTGATCGGCGGCGTCTTCGTCGGCGTGATGACCGGCAAGGCGATCGCCGCCGCGCGCGGCCTGCCGTTCCTGGCGATCAATCACCTGGAGGGTCACGCGCTCTCGGCGCGCCTGGTCGAGGCGCTCGATTTCCCCTATCTGCTGCTGCTGGTTTCGGGAGGCCACTGCCAGCTCCTCGTGGTCTCGGGCGTCGGACGATACCGCCGTCTTGGCGGGACCATCGACGACGCGGTCGGCGAGGCCTTCGACAAGACCGCCAAGCTGCTCGGCCTCGACTATCCCGGCGGGCCCGCGCTCGAAGCCGCAGCCGAGACCGGCGATCCGGCGCGCTTCGCACTGCCCCGGCCGCTGCTCGGCAAGCCGTCGCAGGACAGCATCGGATTGCAATTCTCCTTCTCCGGCCTCAAGACCGCGGTGCGTCACGCGCTCGCTACCTTGCCACGCAATGAAAGCGGCTTTCCCGCTTCCGCACGGGATCGCGCCGATCTCGCGGCAAGCTTCCAGGCTGCAGTCGTCGACGTGCTAGAGGACCGCTGCCGCCGCGCGTTGGAGATCTTCGCCGACCAGCAGCACCGTAGAGGTCCGCTGGTAGTGGCCGGCGGTGTCGCCGCCAACCGTGCGCTCAAGGCGCGCCTTGCCGCACTTGCCGAACAGCAAGGCACGCAGCTGATCGCGCCGCCGGCGCGACTCTGCACGGACAACGCGGCGATGATCGCCTGGGCCGGGGTCGAGCGTCTGACCCGCGGCGACCGCAACGGTCTCGATTTCGCGCCGCGCCCGCGCTGGCCGTTGGAAGAGCTGAGCGCGCCGGAATGATCGAGCGGCGTTCGAGGCCTGTCGAAAGGATTGCGGTGCTGGGCGCCGGGGCCTGGGGCAGCGCGCTCGCCATCGCAACGCTGCGTGCGGGCCGCACGGTCGACTTGTGGTCGCGGGATTCCAAACTGGCCGCCCGTCTTGCCAAGGATCGCGTCAACGACCGCTACCTGCCGGGAATCGAACTGCCGCCGGCGATTGCCGTCACCAGCGACCTGCAAGCCACGCTCGAAGCCGATGCCCTGCTGCTGGCGGTTCCGGCGCAACAGCTTCGGGCGCTGGCCGAGCGCCTCGCGCCGCTGCGGCCGACGGACAAGCCTCTGGTGATCTGTGCCAAGGGGATCGAAGAAACAAGCGGCCTGCTGATGACCGAGCTCCTGGGCCAAGTCTTCCCCCGGCAACCGCTCGCGGTGCTGACGGGCCCGAGCTTCGCAGCGGAGGTGGCGCGCGGATTGCCGACCGCGCTGACGCTCGCAACCGCCGATGCGCGGCTCGGCGAAGCGCTGCTGACCGCGCTTGGCAGCCGCACCTTCCGGCCTTACCTCTCCGACGATCCGCTCGGCGCGCAGGTCGGCGGCGCCTTGAAGAACGTCATCGCAATCGCCTGCGGCGCCATCGCCGGACGCGGGCTCGGCGACAATGCGCGCGCGGCGCTGGTGACCCGCGGTCTGGCCGAGCTGGTGCGCTTCGGTCGCGTGCTGGGCGGCACGGCAGAGACGTTGATGGGACTCTCCGGTTTCGGCGACCTCACGCTTACCTGTACCAGCGCACAGTCGCGCAACTATCGCCTCGGGCTGGCGCTCGGCCGCGGCGAGATTCGCGGCGACGGCGAGCTCGCCGAGGGTGTCGCGACCGCCGAGGCGGCGCTGAAGCGCGCCATGCGTCACAAGGTCGAGCTGCCGATCACCGAAGCGGTGGCCGCGGTCCTGGCCGGTCGGCGCGGTCTCGACGAATCGATCCAGGCCCTCCTGTCCCGGCCGCTGAAAAGCGAAGCGCCGTGAGCGGGCCGTCGCGGAACGGGCCGATCAGGCGGCGTCGAGGAAGGCCTTGTAGTCGGCCTCGATGTCTTCGAGCGCGGCTTCATAGATGCGCGCGCCATGCGCGGCGCTCGCCAGCGATGGATCGGAGCCGATCCGCCCGTCGGGGAAACGGCGGCGATAGTCCTCGCTGTCGTAGATCGGGCCGCTGGGGGCGATCTTTGGGCTCATCTCGACCTGCTTGATCGCTTCGGGAAAGGCGAAGTAGGTGAGCGAGACTTCGGAGCAAGTGGCGTGGCTGCCCTCGGATGCGCCGAACAGCTCGGCCGAGAGCGACTTGATCCGCGCGCCGTCCCACCAGTTGGTGAGCTTGCAGCGCAAGGCCGGCCGGTTGTGGCCGGCCTTGCCGAGGCTGGTCTCCGCGTAGACCTCCGAGAAGGCGGCCTGGATGGTGGCGATGTTGCCGCCGTGACCGTTGAGGAAGTAGATGCGATCGAAGCCGTGGCGGGCGAGCGAGTTCACCTGATCCACGATCACCGCCAGCAGCGTCGAGGGCCGCAGCGTGATCGAGCCGGGGAAGCCCAGGTGATGCTGCGCCATGCCGACCGAGACGGTCGGCGCGATCAAGGCGCCCAGCCGCTCGCCTAGGCCCTTGGCCAGCACCTGCGGGCAGAGTGCGTCGGTGCCGATCAGGCCGTTGGGTCCGTGCTGCTCGGCCGAGCCGATCGGCACCACGATCGCGGTCGAGCGCTCGAGGTAGGCCTCGACTTCCTGCCAGGTCGCAAGCTGCAGCAGCATGGGGTGGGTTCCTTTCGTCGGGAAAGCAGAGGCGGTGATAAGGAGCGCAGGGAGCGCGGTCAAGGCCCGCTCGCGAGCAGGCCGCGCAGCCGATTCTTTTTGTCGCCGGTGCGGCGATCTTGCCGCGTGTTTGGTACTTTTCTTCGGGCAATAGACTTTTCCTATCAACGGCTTGATATCGAATTATGAGAGTGATCGAAGGCCCCCCTTTTTCGTAATCGACGGGTTTTCTCCGACCTCCGACCTCCGAGCCCCGTCGCCCGCCCGCACGACGCCCGGTTTCCCGGGCCGGGGCCCAGCCTCGCCAGGTTTCCGGGGCGATTGACCGTATTTCAAGCAAACATACGGTACTTATACCATAGCCGCTGGCCGCGCACAAGATAGACCGCGGGGCCGATAGCTCGACTGTTTCCTCCCGGTCCCGAAAACGGCACTCTCTCTTCTCGAGTCTTGGTTCGGACGGTGGGCGGACAGAGGACGCAGCAGGTCTGAGACGATAATTGGAGAGCGACATGGCTTACTGGCTGGTGAAGTCCGAGCCCGATTCCTGGTCGTGGAGCGACCAGCTCCGCGACAAGCGCACCGAATGGAACGGCGTGCGCAACCATCAGGCCGCCAACAATCTCAAGGCCATGAAGAAGGGCGACCGCGCGTTCTTCTATCACTCGGGCGAGGAGCGGCGCATCGTCGGCGTCGTCGAGGTGGCGAAGGAAGCCTATCCCGACCCGGGCG